>JBMSXH010000475.1:0-2380 GCA_049425445.1 Phycisphaerales bacterium
GCGAACCGTTCTTCATCAGATAGATGTTGTCGAAGTCCGCCAAGCCGGACATCGGGTCCATCCCGAAGGGATCGCCGAAGTCGTCGTCCATCTCCTCCTCGTCCTCGTCGCCGAGCGAGACGATGCGGACGACCTCTCCGTTGAGATCGGTCCGCTGCATCGCTCCGTCCTTCTCGGCCTTCTCGAGCATCGCCTCGACGATCTCGAGGCTGCCCGCGTCGAGCCCCCAGTCGACGAAACCGAGCACGAAGGGACGCTCGAAGCCGATTTCCTCGTCCATCTGGGTGAAGATCGCCAGGCCGAACGAGGCGGGCATCGACAACTCGTCGTCGGGGCGGCCGAGTTCGGTCGCCATCTCCTTCGAGGCCTCGCGAAGCTCCTCCAGCACCGGCTTGATCGCCGCCTGCATCTCCTCGGAACTCCACAGGCCCCACAGCGGCGTCTCCTGCAGGCGGGTCCACGCGGCCTTCAGGTCGTCGCCGCCCACGACGATCGCGGAGGACTTCGGGGCGACATCGCGGATCGAGAGCGGCGGCGCCGCCATGGCCGGCAGGGCGAAGGCGACGATCGAGAGTCCGAGGGAGGCGAAGGCCGTGAGACGGGACATGGTCTGCGATTCCGGGAGAGTTGCGTCGGAGCGTCGAGTCGCGGCTCCGAATCGGGCGTGTTCGTGAGGGTCGATCCGCAGGCGGAACGAGGCGCGTCGGGGGTTCAGGACGACCGATTGCTCGGGGTTCCGGACTCGCTCGGCGCCTCGTTGCCGGTGCGAAGTTCCGGAGCGATCCCCGACCGCCGCCGGGCGGGTGGTTCGTGATAGCGATGGCCGGAGTTGGGGTTGCTGGCGTCGTAGGCGAAGGCGTCGCGATTGCGGATGAAGTCCTTCACGTACCGGGCCGGAATGGCGAAGTTGAGGGCCTCCATCGAGAGGATGCCCATGTTCGTGATTCCCACCACCTCGCCGCGGGCGTTGAACAGCGGACCGCCCGAGTTGCCGGGATTGATCGCCGCATCGATCTGGATGTAGGTGAGGCCGCCGACCTCGCGGGTGCGCGTCGACACCACGCCCTCGGTCAGGGTCTGCTCGAGGCCGAGCGGATTGCCGATCGCGAAGATCGGCTGGCCCGGCACGAGGACGTCGTCGAACTCCATCAAGGCGAAGTCGAAGGGCTTGCCCTCGGGGTGCGCGACACGCACCAGGGCGAGGTCGTAGTGGTTGTTCAAGGCGACCAGCTCGACGTCCTCGATCGTGGTGCGCTTGAGCGAGCCGTCGGGCTCGGGCAGCCACACCGTCGCCCGCAGCGCGGTCTCGCCCTGCACGACGTGGGCGTTGGTGATCGCGTAGCCGTCGGGATGGAAGAGCACGCCCGAACCGAGGCCGCGCGGCGTCGACACCTTGATGACCGCCGGGCCGAGGATCTTCGCCTGGTCCCTCGCGCTCCGCTCGGCGAGGCTCTCGGCGGTCGAGTAGAGCGCCCGCGCGTCGGTGCTGACCTCGACCGGCCCCGAGCCGTCGACGATCTCGGCGACGTCGGCCACCTTGAACTCGAGCACCTGCGGCCCGACGTCGATCCAGACCGAGCCGTCGGTGCGCTTCACGATCTCGCCGACGACGACGGCGCCCCCCTGCAGCACGAGGCGATCGCCGCCGGGTGGCGCGACCTCGTCGTTCGCGAAGGCGGCGAGCGGCGCCCCCGCCAGCACCGCGGTGGCGAGAAGACCTGATCCGGATCGAAGTGGACGTCTCATGAGGGGTCGTACTATACGGAGGGTCGTGCGGAGATTTCCGCGTCGACCGCCGAGGAACCCTCATGCAACCGACGAACAGCGGCGCCCGCGTGCGCCGCATGGCGATACGACTACCGCTGCTCCCGCTGCTTGCGACGATCCACGGCGGCTTCGCGTCGGCGCAGACCGCCGGCGTCGAGGACGGCGTCGAGGAGAGGCCCCCGCTCGCGGAGTACTTCGGCTTCGAAGGACTCGACATCCTGCCGCTCGGCGGGAAGTCCGGCCCCGCGGTGATCGCGGACTTCGATGGCGACAACCTCCTCGACCTCGTGGTCGTCAACAATCGATCGAGCCGCGTCGAGCTCTTTCGCCAGAAGCCCGGCGCCTCGCCGGACGATCCGGTGCCGCCGCCGTCGAGGGTCAACGAGTTTCCCGACCACTGGCGCTTCGAGCGATCGTGGGTTCCGGTCGGCCACGAGATCGGGGCGATCGTCGCGGGCGACTTCGACCGCGACGGCACGCTCGAACTCGCCTGATCGCGAAGCCCTCGTCGGCGACGACGCGCTCGAGGCGATCGGCATCGTGGGCGGTCGCCTGCAGCTCTGGCCGATCCTCGACGGCTATCGGCTCGGCCAGCCCACCGTGCTCTCGGCCG
>JBMSXH010000476.1:0-2375 GCA_049425445.1 Phycisphaerales bacterium
GAGGGGTTCGGCAATCCCAACGCCCGCCCCCGGGCGCTCGATCTCTCCGCGACCTGCGTGTCGATGGCGTCGAGCGGCGTGCTCCCCGACGAGGAGACGGCGGCGCGGCTTCGGGAGATCCGAGGACTTCTCGGGGATCCCTGGTGATCGACGCTCCGCGGGCGATCTCCGATCCCCCCTCGCCATGAAGTTCCGCGCCCCCCGAATGTTCGTGTACCTGCTCGCGATGCTGCTCGCGGTGGCGACGCGGTCGGCCTTCGCGCAGCAGGCCGGCTCGATCCGCGGTCTGGTGGTCGACCGGGACTTCGATGCGCCGCTTCCGTTCGCGGAGGTCACGATCAGCGAGACCGGCGTGAAGACCACCGCCACGGCCGAGGGCAACTTCGTCTTCGGGTCGGTGCCTGCGGGTCGCTACACCCTGATCTTCTCGAAGGAGGGCTTCGCGCGGCAGGTGCGGAGCGACGTCGTGGTCACGGCGGGGCAGCTCACCGAGGTCGATGCGTCGCTCTCGGGCGACTTTCTCGAGCTCGAGGAGTACGTCGTCCAGGAGCTGCAGGTCGGAGGCGGGACGGAGGTGGGACTTCTGCGACTCCGCATGGAGAGCCCGGCGCTCATGGACTCGATCGGCTCGGCGCTCATCAGCCGGTCGGGCGTGAGCGACGCGGCCGGCGCCTTGCGGCTGGTGCCGGGTGCGACCGTCGTCGACGGCTTCGCGGTGGTGCGCGGCCTTCCTGATCGGTACGTGAGTTCCCAGATCAACGGTGCGCGGCTTCCGACCGCCGACGAGGACAAGCGCGGCGTCGAGCTCGACCAGTTCCCCTCCGCGGTGATCGACAGCCTGCAGGTCTCGAAGACCTTCACGCCCGACCAGCAGGGCGATGCGTCGGGCGGTGCGGTGAATCTGGTGCTCAAGGGCATTCCGGCGGAGACCTTCATCCAATTGAAGGCCCAGGTGGGCTACAACACCCAGACCACCAACCGCCGCGACTTCCTCACCTACGAGGGTGGCGGTCTCAGCTACTGGGGCAACGCCAACAGCGCCGGTCCGCCGCAGCCCTACGGCGAGAGCTGGACCGGCGCGGTGGGGGTCTCGGAGGGTTCGGCGCCGCCCAACTACAAGTGGAGTGTCGACGCCGGATCACGCTGGGAGCTCGACGACGACCTCACCATCGGAGGCTTCACGAGCTTCTCCTACGAGAACTCCTACGAGTTCTACGACAACGGCAAGGACGACTCGCTCTGGATCACCAATCCCGGCGAGGGGATGACGCCCGAGACGATCCAGGGCACCCCCGAGGATGGCGACTTCAAGACGGCGCTCTACGACGTCACCCGCGGTGCCGAGCTCGTGCAGTGGAGCTGGCTCGCGGCGGTGGGCATCGAGAACGAGTTCAACTCGATCGGCGTCACGTACCTCTACACCCGAACCGCGACGGACGTCGCGACCCTCGCCGAGGACACCCGCGGCAAGGAGTACTACTTCCCCAACTACGACCCGAACGATCCGGCGGCGATCGGCAACAGCCCCGGCAACCGGACCTTCGCGCCGTACATCCGCACCGAGACGCTGGAGTACACCGACCAGACCACGTCGACGCTCATCATCAACGGCGACCATCGGCTGCCGTTCCTCGAGGACGCCGAGTTCGGTCCGTTCACCTTCCAGCGGCCGATCTTCGACTGGGCGGTGACCCTGGCCTCCGCGAATCAGGATCAGCCCGACAAGCGCCAGTTCGGGTCGCTCTTCCTGCCCGAGTCGATCAATCCCGGCTTCCCGCCATTCCTGCCTCCCTTCGTCGAGCCCGCGGTCCAGCGGCAGTACAAGCCCGACGCGGTGTTCACCCTCGGCAACCTGCAGCGCACCTGGCAGTCGATCGAGGAGCAGACCGTCCAGTACGCGCTCAACCTCACGTTGCCCTTCGAGCAGTGGAACGGCAACGAGGGCTACTTCAAGTTCGGCGTCTTCGACGACAACCTGAAGCGCACCTTCGACCAGTCGAGCTGGAGCAACTTCAACGACAACGCCGCCGAGTTCGAGGCGCCGTGGGACGTGCGTTGGAGCCAGTTCTTCCCCGACGAGGACCACCCGATCACCGACGGGCCGCCGTTCATCGACGTCGACTACGTCGGCCGGCAGAAGATCTTCGCGTGGTACGCGATGACGGACCTGCCGCTCGACTCCTGGATCAAGCTGATCGGTGGCGCCCGCGTGGAGTCGATCGACCTGTCGATCCAGAACTACCCCGAGGAGGATGCGACGTGGTTCCCCCCGGGATCGCTCGCCCCCACCCAGCTCAACCCCGGCGACGCCGACGTCGATCTCGACCAGGACTACATCCTGCCGCAGATCGGATTCGAGATCACGCCGTTCGAGG
>JBMSXH010000477.1:0-2375 GCA_049425445.1 Phycisphaerales bacterium
GTTCCAGGGAAGGAGGAAGTATTTCGTGGGCTCGGCCTGCTTCACGGCGGCGAGGGCCGTCGCGTCTTGTTCCCAGAGGATGAAGGTGTGGTCCCAGTGCTCGTCGAGCCAGCCCAAGAGCCGCCGCAGGCGGGCGGCGAGTTCCGAATCGTCGGTGACGAAGACGCCGCCCTCGCCCGAGGTCACGTTCTTGATCGGATGCAGCGAGAAGATGCCCGTGCCGACGGCGCCGATCTCCTCGTCGCGATAGCGGGTGCCGATCGCGTGGGCGGAGTCTTCCCACAGCGCGACGCCGTGCTTGGCGGCGACGCGACGGAAGCCGTCGAGGTCGACCGGGGCGCCCGCATAGTGGACCGGCACGATCGCCTTCGTGCGCGGCGTGATCGCCGCCTCCATCGCCTCGGGCGAGGCGAGCAGGGTGTCGCGATCGACGTCGACGAAGACCGGTGTGACGCCGAGCAGTTCAAGCAGGTTCACCGTCGAGACCCAGGTCATCGACGGCGTGACGACCTCGTCGCCCGGGCCGAGTCCCGCCGCGAGGAAGAGGCAGTGCATCGCCGCGGTGCCGGAACAGAACGCGACGGCATGGGCGGCACCAGTGCGGGCCCGGACCGCGTCCTCCAGCTCGGCGGTCTTCGGTCCGGTCGTGATCCAGCCCGAACGCAGCACCGCCTCGACCGCGGCGACGTCGGCGTCGTCGATCGAGGGGCGGCAGAAGGGAAGAAAGGTGCTTCGCATGAGCGGCGAGGGCCGGTTCGGACCGAAGCGGCGAGTATATCGGGCGCCTCGTGGAAACCGGCGTTCCGCCTCGATCTTCGATCAGGTCGCGGTCCGATCCGGCGGCGTGCGGCGCTGCGTCTCGGCGGGCCCGGGCGATCCGCGGCCGTAGAGCCGGTGCTCACGGACGTAGGCGGCGACGGCGTCGGGCAGGTGCTCGTCGGTTCCCTCGCGGCGGGCGGCCGTCGAGGAAGCCAGGTCGGCGCCGAGATCGAGCACCCATCGGGGTTCGATCGCCGGCGAAGCGTCCACCGCTCGCCAGGCCTCCTCGTACGCGCGGCGGAAGGCGAGTTCGTCGAAGGGCGGGCGAAGCATCACCGCGACCTTGGCGAGCGAGGCGATCGCCTGCGGATCGCGCCACTTGGGAAACCCGAGCGCTGCGTCCGCACCGACGAGGAGGACGAGTTCCGCCGGCGGTTCCGCGACGCGGGCTTCCTCCGCGAACGCCCGCAGCGTGTCGATCGTGTAGCTCGGCCCGTCACGATCGAGTTCGATCGTTCGGATCTCGCTGCGAGCATCGCCCGCGATCGCCAGCCGCAGCATCGCGAGGCGGTCGGCGGGAGAAGCCGGCGGCGTCTGCTGCTTGAGCGGATTGATTCGCGCCGGGACGTAGAGCACCCGCTCTGCGCCGAGCGCCTCGGCGGCGCGGCGAGGCCACTCGACGTGCGCTCGGTGCGGCGGATCGAAGGTGCCACCGAAGACGATCCAGCGTCGCGGGCTCATTCAACCGGCTCCGCCACGGCGGTGGAGGCTTCCGCGATCGCGGCGACGATCGTCGCGGCGGCCCGCAGCGCCGCGATGCTTTCGCGGCGCAGGCGCGGCAACCTTCCGACGGTGCCGGGAGCGCGGGCGAGCGAGGCGA
Organism: Phycisphaerales bacterium; assembly: GCA_049425445.1. Taxonomy (GTDB): domain Bacteria; phylum Planctomycetota; class Phycisphaerae; order Phycisphaerales; family SM1A02; genus VGXO01. The sequence goes on from JBMSXH010000477.1 coordinate 1,640, forward strand.
GCAACGAGGGCAGTCGAAGCCGTCCCCGCGCGTCGACCCATCGGGCGACATCACGGGGCAGGGAATCGGCTGCGGCGTCGGAGATTCCTCTCACCACGCCCCATCGCCAGCCTCGCGTTTCGCACTGCTCGGCGAACGCGGCCGACTCGAGATCGACGGCGCACGCCCGGGTGGTCGCATGGAGCGACGCCTTCTGCTGGGGCGAGATCACCGCGGACTCGAGCGAGAGCACGACTCCGGAACGCGCGCCGCGATCGCTCGATGGACGCAGTTCGATCGAGGGCGTCCACGCATGCCGAGTGCCATCGACGATCTGTGCCGCGACGAAGGCGCTGCCCACGGCAAGGTCCGGTCGCAGGCCGCCCGCGGTGCCCACCAGAAGCACGCCTTGGGTTGCGGGGCAGCTCGAATCGTGACGTTCGGCGAACCAGCGTTCGATCCCCGATCGCCCCGGTCCGCACACCTCCACCACGACCTCGGCCGGCAGTTCGACGCCATGCTGCTCGCGCTGCAGCCCCTCAAGCACCGATCGCTCGAACTCGAGCGGGCAGAGCACGAGCAGGCGCGGTTCGCGCTGGTCGGGGGCCGGGCGTCTGGCGAGCCGTCGAGGCACGACCGAACCCTAGCAGGGCGTTCGGGGCTGACCGCGAGCGGCGGATGGAGGATGGATCGTTCGACCTGGTCGGGTCGCCCAAGCCCTCGCCGCCCCCCCCCCCCGCCACACCCCCCACGGGGG
>JBMSXH010000478.1:0-2374 GCA_049425445.1 Phycisphaerales bacterium
CTCGACGGCGAGTTCCCGCTCAAGGTCTGGCAGACCGGTTCCGGGACCCAGAGCAACATGAACGTCAACGAGGTCGTCTCGAACCGGGCGATCGAGATGGCTGGCGGCGTGAAGGGCAGCAAGAAGCCGGTCCATCCCAACGACCACGTCAACATGAGCCAGTCGAGCAACGACACCTTCCCGACGGCGATGCATGTCGCGTCGGCGATCGAGCTCGAGCGGACCCTGCTCCCGGCGGTCGCGAGGCTTCGCGAGGCGCTTGAGGTGAAGGCCAAGGCGTTCGCGAGCATCGTGAAGATCGGCCGCACCCATCTCCAGGACGCGGTGCCGCTCACGCTCGGGCAGGAGTTTTCGGGCTACGTCGCCCAACTCGACTACGCGATCGACGCGATCCGCGCCTCGCTGCCGGGCGTGCGGGCGCTCGCCATCGGCGGCACGGCGGTCGGCACCGGGCTCAACGCCCCCAAGGGTTTCGGCGAGCGGGTCTCGGCGCTGCTCGCCAAGGCGACCGGCATCGCCTTCACGAGCCAGGAGAACAAGTTCGCGGCGCTCGCCGGCCATGAGGCGATGGCGCAGGCCCACGGAGCGCTGGCGGTCCTCGCCGGCGCCCTCATGAAGATCGCCAACGACGTGCGCTGGCTTTCGAGCGGTCCTCGCTGCGGGATCGGCGAACTCGTGATCCCCGAGAACGAGCCTGGATCGAGCATCATGCCCGGCAAGGTCAATCCGACCCAGAGCGAGAGCATGACGATGGTCTGCGTGCAGGTCTTCGGCAACAACGCCGCGGTCCAGTTCGCGGCGAGCCAGGGCAACTTCGAGCTCAACGTCTTCAAGCCCGTGATCGCCTTCAACCTGCTGCACTCGTGCGAACTGCTCGCGGGCACCTGCGAGGCGTTCCGGGAGTTCTGCGTCGAGGGCATCGAGGCGAACGAGCCCCGCATCGCGAAGCTGCTGCACGAGAGCCTGATGCTGGTCACCTCGCTCGCGCCGGTCATCGGCTACGACAAGGCGAGCGCCGTCGCCAAGCACGCCCACAAGCACGGCAAGACGCTGCTCGAGAGTTCGCTCGAACTCGGGCACGTCGACGAGGCGACCTTCCGCGAGGTGGTCCGCCCCGAGAACATGGTCTGAGAGCCCCGGAGACCAGTCGCCCATGCGATTCACCCTCGAGATTCCGATCGACTCGATCGAGGCCGCCGAACTCGCCGCACCGTCTCTCGGGCGCGGCGATCGCTTCGAACTCTGCCACGACCTCGCGAGCGAAGGCTGGACTCCAAAGCCCGAACTCGTGCGGGCGGTGCGCTCGATCGTGCCGTCGGAGGTGGGCGTCGTGGCGATGATCCGTCCGCAACTGCCCGGCGCGCGATCAACCCTCGACGTCGAGGCGTTTCTCGCGACGCCCGCGGTGATCGAGGCCTCGCTGCGCGAGATCGAGCAGTCGGCGGAGGCGGGAGCGGACTCGGTGGCGATCGGGCTGCTGGCCCCGAACGGCACGGTGGATCTCGACGCGTGCGGGGTGCTGGCGTCCCGCGCGAAGTCGCTCGGCCTCGTCGTCGCCTTCCTGCGCACCTTCGATCTGCTCGTCGACCGCGATTCCGGCATGCGGGCGGTGCATGAACTCGGATGCCGGCGTGTCGTCACCGCGGGCGTCCTGGGTTGGGACGCGAACGTGGCGGGATTGCCCGAGCGATGCGGCTCGCTCGCCAAGGACGCGTCGCTGGCCCATGGGCTCGCCTCGCGCGATGGAGGCGAGGCGGTCGAGGTGGTTCCCGGAGGCGGCGTTCGGGCCTCGAACGCGGCGGTCTTCGCGGCGATCTCCCCGCACCTGCACGCCTCGTGCCGTCGCGACGGACGGATCTCGCGGGACGAGGTCTCGGCGCTCGTCGCGCTGCGCGACGCCTGACCGTTCGCGTCAGCCGCCGAGAAGCCCTGCGACGAGCACGACGAGGATCGCCAGCGACAGCCCGACGTAGAGCCGATCCCGAATCGCGAAGAATCCGGCGATCAGCAGCGTCAGCCGCAGGAACGGCGTGGCGAGCATGATCGCAACGCCGACGAGCCCGATCGCTCGCCCGGTCTCGAGATCGATCGTTCCGGAGAGACGCAGCGAGACCGCGATCGCGATCGAGGCGAGAGAGGCCGCGGCGAGAACCCGCAGCAGCACGAGCTCGAACCTGGCGAACCAGGCCGGCAGAGGACGCGGGGTCGGTGCAGCATCGCTCATCGCGAGCCGTCTCCGATCGGTTCTTGCGAGGGGGAGGTCGTCGGAGGCATTTCCGTCGCCGGCGCCGAAGTGCGAATCGTGGGATTCGCGTGTTGGAGTTCCCGCACGCCCTTGACGAGCATCTGCGCCGCGATCGCGACGAGCACGACG
>JBMSXH010000479.1:0-2365 GCA_049425445.1 Phycisphaerales bacterium
CGGGCATGCCGCAGGAGGCCGCCGTGCAGATCAGGACCTTCCGAGCATCGAGCGTCGAACGGGCATGGGAGTTCGCGCGGCGGGAACTTGGCTCAGGCGTCGAGCTCGTCACCACGAGAACCACGCGCGAGGGCGGATTTCTCGGTCTCGGCGGTCGCCGACTGGTGGAGATCACGGTGGCGGCGGAGGATCCCGTGCATGAGGCGACGGCGAAGCAGGTCGTCCCTCGCTCACGCCTACCCCGCTCCAGTCCGATCGACTTGGCCGTGCTCCCTGAGCGTTCGCGACCGGGCCCAAAGCGATGGGATGGCTCGGTGCCGCAGGAGGAACAGGCCCGAGTTGAAGACGCCGCCGTCGAGGCGGGGCGGGACGAGCGATCGAGCCTGCTCGGCGCAATCGCTCGGACCGAGGCGGCCCGGCTCGCGACCGCGGCGCCGTTGTCGGAGATCGAGGGGGCGGTGGTGGACGTGCTCTCTCGGGGTGAAGTTCAAGCCGATCGTCACGGCGGCGGGCGGGTCGAACTGCCGGGGAGGTTCCTCGAGATCTATGCCACGCTGCTTGAGCAGGAACTCGATCGCCCGTTGGTCGATCGGGTGATCGCCGAGGCTCGGCAGGAACTCGCCCCCGCGTGCTGGCACGACGTCAAGCTGGTTCGAGAGGCGGTCGCCTCGGCGATCGAGCGGTTGCTTCCGGCCCCGGGCGAACCGTCGCCCAGCCGCAACCCCGCGCGGACCATCGCGCTGATCGGCCCCACCGGCGTGGGCAAGACCACCACGCTCGCCAAGCTCGCCGCCACCCTCAAGCTCCGGCTCGATCTCCGGGTGGGGCTCATCACCTGCGACACCTATCGCATCGCCGCGGTCGAGCAGTTGAGGACCTACGCGGAGATCATCGGGCTGCCGCTCGAGGTCGTGCAGGATCCGGAGGGCATGCGTCGCGCGAAGGAGCGGTTCGCAGAGGCGGACGCCGTGCTCGTCGACACCGCAGGCCGAAGCCAGAACGACACCGAGCGCCTCGAGGAACTGCAGGCGTTCATCGACGCGGCGGAGCCGGACGAGGTGCACATGGTGCTCTCGTCGGTTGCAGGGGACCGGGTGCTGCGTCGCGAGGCGGAAGCCTTCTCGCGGATCCGGGCCGATCGGCTGCTCTTCACCAAGCTCGACGAGGCGGTCGCGTTCGGCCCGTTGCTGGGATTGGCGGTTCGGATGAATCGACCGGTCGGGTACGTCACCACCGGACAGGAGGTGCCGGAGCACCTCGAGACCGCGTCGCCGCGGCGACTCGCCGAACTCGTGCTGGGGGGGGCCGTCCGCTCGTGATGGATCAGGCCACGCAACTTCGTGAACTCGCCCAGCGGCTCGGCGTGGGCAGCGTCGCGGCGCCGCCGGAACCGATGCCCGCGGCGAGGCCGCGGAGTCCGCTGCCCGGCGCGACGGCGGCGACCCACCTGGCCGCGCCGGAGCCGCCTCCAAGGCGGCTCGCCCGCGCGATCGCGGTGACCAGCGGGAAGGGCGGGGTGGGCAAGAGCAATCTCTCGGTCGGTCTCGCCATCGGCTTCGCGCGACGCGGGCTCAAGACCTGCCTGCTCGATGCGGACCTCGGGATGGCCAACGCCGACGTCCTCTGCGGGCTGTCGCCCGAACACACGCTCGAGTCCGTGGTTCGTGGAGCGCGACGGCTCAGCGAAGTCGTGATGCCGGCGCCGGGCGGCTTCTTTCTGATCCCGGGCGCTTCCGGAGTTGGGCAGATCGCGAACCTGCAGGTGGCCGAGCAGCGGCGGCTCGTCGAGCAGCTTCGACTGCTCGAGCGAACCGTCGATCTGGTCGTGATCGACACCGGCGCCGGTGTGGGCAGCGGGGTGATGACCTTCGCGGCCGCCGCAGGCGTCACGCTGGTGGCGGTGACTCCGGAGCCCACCTCGATGACGGACGCGTACGGGGCGATCAAGGTGCTCGCCTCGGAGGTCCCCGACACCCGCATTCGCCTGGTCGTGAACATGGCGAGTTCGCCCGCCGAGGCGCGCGAGGTCCATGAACGGATCGATCGGGTGAGCCGCCGCTTCCTCGGCAAGGGCGTCGAGTTCGCGGGCGCGATTCCGCTCGACCCCAATCTGCCGCAGGCGGTCCGGCGGCAGCAGCCGCTCGCGATCGCCAATCCGCAGTCGCCCGCCGCGGTGGCGGTGGATGGCATCGCCGCCAGGCTCGCAGCGGAGTTCGAGGGCGGTGATCGTGCGGCCCCGTCGACTTCGCTCGAGGGGCCCGGCTTCCTGCAGCGTCTCGCCGGTTGGATCCGACGCGGCCATTGATCGCGGTCCGAGAACGTGGTCGCGAAGCTTCGCGGACCTTTCGCCCAAGGCGATGTCCTT
>JBMSXH010000480.1:0-2360 GCA_049425445.1 Phycisphaerales bacterium
AGCGCCTGTTCGAGTTCATGGTTCCACTCGGCGAACGCCTTCTTGCCGACCGAGTAGCGAAGCACCATGGAGCCGAGACCCGCCGCCGTCGCGAGCACGAGCCCCGCCGCAGCGCCGCCGCCAGGCACCGGCTGCTTGGCGGCGAGCGCGTCGAGCAGGCCGCCGACGGAGTGCCCGGCGATCGGTGCGAAGCTCGCGTCGCCGCCGCTCACGCGCCGCCCCGGATCTCGCCGCCGACGCGATCCTTGAGCGAGGAGACGACTGCCGCGATCGCCGGCTCGACTTCCTCGCTGCGAAGGGTCCGGTCGGGATGGCGGAAACGCAGGCGAAGGGTCACGCTCTTGCGATCGCCCCCGAGCGACTTGCCGCGCCACGTGGTGACGAAGGAAAGGCCCTCGAGATGCGGCGGCTTCGCGTCGCGCACCACCGACTCGATCGACGACCACGGGACGGTCTCCGCGACGACGACCGAGACGTCGCGTTCGGTGCCCGGGAACTGCGGCGGCTCGACGATCTTCGAGAGCGGCGGAAAGGCCGCGAGCAGCGGTTCAAGGGCCAGCTCGGCGACGGCGACCGGGCGATCGACGCCCGCGAGGCCGAGCACCTTCTCGTCGAGCAGGCCCGCGGTGCCGAGCGAGACGCGCGAACCACTCGGAAGGTCGATCGAAAGCCGGGCGGCGGGGAAGCAGCCCGCCACGGTGGCGTCCTCGGCGGATTCGACCACCAGGAATCCTCCGGTGAGGCGCTCGACGAGCCGCTCGATCGCGCCGCGAAGCCGGCGATAGGCCGCCTGCGGATCCTCGCCGCCGTCGATCGCGAGTGCGATCTCTCGACGTTCGCGATGGCTGCGATCGGTGAGCACGCGGAAGGTCGCAGCGACCTCGAAGAAGGCGAGGTCGCGGGCTCCGGCGCCTTCGTTGCGGGCGAGCACCTCGAGCAGGCTCGGCAGGAGGCTTGGACGCAGGAACGGCGTGCCGCCCGCGCGCTCGTCGTCGACCTGCAGCAGCGACTCGCCCTCGCCAAGGAACGCCGACGCGAGCCGCGGGGCGATGAGCGAGTGGGTGACCGTCTCGAGGAATCCCATCGAGGCGAGCAGATCGCGGGCGAGGCGCGTCGCCTCGACGCGCGGTTGCGTGCCGGCAGGCCGGATCTCGAGGCGATCGCGCAGCGGGATCGCGTCGAGGCCGTGGATGCGGCAGACCTCCTCGATGAGATCGATCTCGCGTTCGAGGTCGAGACGGCGCGGCGGCACCGTCACGCGGAAGAGGGTTCCACCGTCGGAGGTCTCGCGGCGCGGGCGCAGATCGAGCTTCGCGAGGATCTCCTCGATCTTCGCATCTGGAATCTCGATGCCGAGGACGTCGCGCACGCGCTTCGCGCGAAGCACGAGCTGCTTCGGCTGCGGGATGGCGAGGCCATCCGCGGAGACGCCGCCGCGAAGCGTGCCGCCCGCGATCTCGAGGATGAGGGCGACGAGCCGGGCGGCGGCGGCGGCGACCTCGGCGGCATGCACGCCACGCTCGAAGCGATGGCTCGAATCGCTGCGGATCGTGTGGCGACGGCTCGCCGAGCGCACCGAGACCGGATCGAAGGTCGCGGCCTCGACGAGGATCGAGGTGGTCGCCTCGGTGACCGCGGTCTCGGCTCCGCCCTTGACGCCCGCGAGGGCCACCGGACGTTCGGCGTCGGCGATGACGAGATCGTCGGCGGAGAGCTTGATCGGAGTCGCGCCTTCGCCGAGCGGCAGGAAGGGCTCGCCCTCCTTCGCGAGGCGGATCTCGATGCGCTGACCGCGGAGCTTCGCGAGATCGAAGACGTGGGTGGGCTGGCCGAGCTCGAAGAGGACGAAGTTGGTCGCGTCGACGAGGTTGTTGCGGGGGATCTGCCCGATCGCCTCGAGGCGGCGGCGAAGCCACTCGGGGCTTGGGCCGACCTTCACGCCGTCGATGACGCGGCCGGTGTAGAGCGGGCAGCGATCCGGGACGTGGTTGACGACCTCGATCGCGCCGGCACCCTCGACCGGCCCGGGCTTGGCGGCGGCAGGGGGCCACTTCACGCGGCGTCCGGTGACGGCGGCGATCTCGCGGGCGAGGGAGAGATGCGAGAGGCAATCACCGCGGTTCGAGGTGAGCTCCACCTCGAGCCATGCCTCGCCGTTCTCGGCCACGCCCTCGTCGTCGATCGGGAAGCCGACCGCGGTGAGCACCGCGTTCTGCTCCTCCGCGGAGGCCGGCGGGTCGAGATAGTCGTTGATCCAGGAGACGCCCGATTTCATGGTCGGGAGAAGGTACCCGCGGGGCGCGGGAGAGGGGGGGGGGGGGGGGGGGGGGGGGGGGGGGGGGGGGGGGGGGGGGGGGGGG
>JBMSXH010000481.1:0-2351 GCA_049425445.1 Phycisphaerales bacterium
CGCGTCCATCCAGTCCATCCCGTCCATGTGACCGCCCGCCGAGCGAAGCGAGCGACCACCCTGTGACGTGGACCGCTGCCCTCAGCAGGCCATCCGCTACCTTCCCTCCGCGATGAGCGACCGCTATCACGCTGCAGCCTGTCAGACCGCCTTCGACAGCCCCAAGCACCGGGACGAGATTCCCTCGCGAGTCGATCGCATGCTCGCGATCGCCGAGCAGACGATCGTCGGCTACGAGCCCTTCTTCGATGTGCGGCTGCTCGCCTTCCCCGAGTTCGCCCACGCCGTGCCCACCATCGACTCGGTGCAGGGGCTTCGGGAGACCCTCGCGGTCGAACTGCCCGGCGAGCACACCGATCGATACGTCGCGTTCTGCAAGCGCTACGGCTGCTTCATCCAGACCGGCACGTTCCTCGAGCGGATCCCCGAGCGCACCGACGTGGTCTTCAACACCACGCTCCTGATCGGCCCCGACGGGATCCTCGCGCGGTACCGCAAGGTCAATCCCTGGATCCCGTGGGAACTCCACGCGAGCCCGCACGATCTCGGCGTCGACGGCGACGAGGCGTTCCCGGTCGCCGAGACCGAGATCGGCCGCATCGGATGCGCGATCTGCTACGACTGGCTCTTCCCCGAGACGATCCGGGCGCTCGCCTTCCGAGGCGCCGAGGTGCTCGTGCGGGTCTCCGCGTACATGGATCCGTGGGGCGCGACGCCGCCGATGGACTGGTGGACGCTCTTCAACCGCGCTCGCGCCGCGGAGAACACCGCCTACGTGCTCGCCGCGAATCAGGGCGCGCACTTCCACCAGTACCCGCCCTTCTCGTGGCCGGGCGGCAGCATGGTCGTCGACTTCGACGGGCGGGTGCTCGCGCAAGCGGATCCGGGTCCCGGCGAGAAGGTCGTCGTCGCGCCGATCGATCTCGCCGCACTGCGGGACGCGCGGGCCACCCGTCGCGGGCACGACATGGTCGCGCATCTGCGTCGCGAGATCCATGGGCTCGAGCCTGGGCCGGGACTCGCTCGCGCCGCGAAGCATCCGATCGAACGTCCGGAGATCGAGGCCCGCATCGCCGCCGCGAAACGGCAGGTTCGTGGAGACGGCGCGTGAGGCTCCGGTGCATCGTGCTCGGCCTCTTGATCGCGGCGACGCTCGCGTCCTGCGGCCGAGACGAGTCGCCGAGCGAGGCGACGACCGTCGAGGAGATCCCCTACCCCGAGTACCGCTCGGCGATGAACACGGCCGCGGGACTCATGAACCGCTTCGAGTTCAAGGATGCGGAAGAGGCCTATCTCCAGATCATGGAGGCGTGGCCAGCCTCGCGGGACGCACGGCGCAACCACGCGATCGCGATCCTCAACCAGAGCGAGCCGGGCGCTCAGGAGCGGGCGATCGAACTGCTCGACGCGATGATGGAGGCGTGGTTCGAGAGGGGCGGCCGCCAAGGTCCGCGGGATCTCTCCGCCCAGTACGCCCAGGGGCTGGGCCTGCTGTACCTCGGAAAGAGTCGCGAGGCCCGGGACCTCTTCATCGAGTGCGCGACCCGCGCCCCGACCGACGCCTATGCGGCGTTCTTCGCCGGGCAGTGCCTCGAACTCGACGGACGCTTCGCCGACGCGCTCGGGTGGTACGAGCGATCGATCGAACTCGACGGACATCTGCGAAGTCCGCTGCTCGGCGCCCAGCGGTGCCTCGCGAGGCTCGGCCGCGATGCCGAAGGCGACGCGCTGCTCGAGCGCTTCCTCGCACTCGCCGACAATCCGCGCGGCAAGCTCGCCGAGTTCAAGTACACCCGCATGGGCCCGCTCGGCGAGGTGCGGGCTGCGCCAGACCTCGTGCTCGCGGCCACCCCACCGAGCGGTCCGCTCTTCGCCGATTCGTCGCCGATGCCGATCTCGGGTCTGGTGCCGGGCGCTGCGGCCGACGTGCGGCCCGCCGCAGACCTCAATGGCGACGGCGTGATCGACTTCGTGGTGCTCTCGACGCGGGCGAGCGAGCGTCCCGTCGAGTCCCTGGCGATCTCGTCCACGTCCGATGAGGGCTCGACCGCGTGGAGGATGGTGCCCTTCGCGGCCGGCCCGTCGCTCGACGAACTCGATCAAGGCTTCGGCCTCGCGCCGGCCACACGCTTCTGGGCCGACTTCGACAACGACGGCCGCACCGATGTCGCAGTCAGCCCCGCCGACGGCACTCCGCCCTTCTGGTGGCGGCAGCGCGAGGGGCTTCGCTGGTCGCGGGAGTCGTTCGACTCGGCGCGGCGAGACTCTTCCCCGGCCGAGCGCCGCGACGCGGGGGAGGTGGCGACGAGCGAAGCGAGGCGATGGAAGGGTCCTTTGGACTCGGAAGGTCT
>JBMSXH010000482.1:0-2351 GCA_049425445.1 Phycisphaerales bacterium
CTCGACGCCGATGTCCGACCTTCGCTTCCGTGTCCATGACGGCGAGGGGCTCGACGCGGATCGGTTCGAGGGCGGCATGCTCGTGGGCCGAGATGGTTTCCCCGTGGCGGGGAAGGTCAGGGTCGGCCAGCGCTTCGAGGGGGGCTTTCTGATCGAAGCGTCGGTGGAGGAGCCGGCCGTGTGTGCGCTCAGCCTTCCCGTCGACCTTGGCGAGATCGGGCGGCTCCGGGTCCAGACCACGCTGCTTCCTCCGCGTCGCGAGCCGTATCCGCTCCTCTACGAGTTGGCGCGACACCGGGTGAAGCTCTTTCTCGCCAAGGCCGAGGAGTGGGGCATGTGGGACCCCGATGCCGCTCCCGAGGCGATCTCGCGGTTCGAGAAGTCCCGCGATCTTCTTGGTCGGGCGAGCACGGAGACCGAGACCGAGTCGATGGGCAAGTTGGCTCGTCGGAGCCTCATGGTGGGGATCGACGCGTCCGAGCGGCTTGCGGCAAGCCACGCGAGGATCCATCTCGCCCGCAAGTACGCATCCAAAGGCGCGCCCTCCACCGCCGTCGGCCTTGCGCTCGATCCCGAACTGCCGACTCGGCTGCTCGAAGACCGGTTCTTCGAGCCGTACGGTCTGATCTCGATCCCGATCTCGTGGCGAGATCTCGAACCGGCGCCGGGTCGATTCGAATGGGCGAAGCTCGATCGCTGGATGGTCGCGGCGGCGAAGGCCAAGCGCCGCATCGTCTGCGGACCGCTCGTGGATGCCTCCATTCGAAGCATGCCCGACTGGGCGCTCTCTCGCAGGGCCGACGACGCGGCATTCCGGGAGGCGGTCTACGCCTACTGCGAGCAGGTGGTCGGCCGCTATCGAGGCGCGGTCAGCATGTGGATCATCGCCTCGGGACTCGCCGGCGCGACCGAGACGGTCGCCGATGGCGACCGGGCGATCGCGATGACGCGACTGGCAAGCGTGCTGGTGAGGCAACTGCAGCCCACTGCGAGGATCCTCGTCGAGATCGTGGACCCGTTCGCGGAGCACCTCGAGCGGCACCCCGAGGGCATGGGCCCGCTGCGGTATCTGCGCCGAGTGGCCGAAGACGGGATCCACGTCGATTGCATCGGACTCCGCATCGCCCCGGAGGAGTCGATCCGACCCTGTCGAGACCTTGCGGAGATCGCATCGCTCGCGGATCGATATGTGAGTCCCGAGCGCCATGTGGTAGTGACCGGACTGTCGGCGCCGGCCGCCAACGCCAGCCCGCGAGACGGAGGCTGGCGAGGTGCGTGGACGCCCGCGCGTCAGGCGGCCTGGCTGGCGGAGGCGGTGCCGGTGCTGCTGGCAAGACCTCGCTTCGACGCGGTGCTGTGGGGGGTCGTCAAGGACGGCGGTGGTTCGACCCGCGGGCTCTTCGACGAGGCGGGCAAGTCGAAGCCTGCCGCCGCGGCACTCGACGCGATCGCGAAGGCGATCCGTTCGCCGCGCCCGACGCTCGCCGGGGGATTGGCCGCGATCGCTCCGGCACGGACCGCGGAATGAATCAGCACGCGGCCACGTCACCGCACGAACGGGGGATGCGACTCGTCGTCGCGTCATCGCCGACAGGCAGCCTCTGGTTGGTGCTGCTGGCCGCCGTCGCCGGTTCGGCATGGACGGCGTGGCGCGCGCCGCCCGCGTTCGACCCGCTCGGGTCGGCCGCGTGGCTCGATCCCGCGGCGGCGCCGGTGGAGTCGTTTCGGCTTCTTCCGGGCATCGGGCCGAGGCTCGCGGAGCGGATCGACCGGATGCGGGGCGATGGGATCGACTTCGATTCGGTCGAAGACCTTCGACAGGTCCCCGGAATCGGGCCGCGGCGCATCGAGGCGATTCGTCCGTTCGTTCGAGGCCGCGCGGGAAGCGCGGGCGCCGGCCCGTCCGGAGACGCGAGTCTGGCGATCGACCTCGCGCCGGCGGACACGACTCCGTGATCGAGTCGCCGTCTCCCGCCTGGCTCGAGACGATCGCACGCGACGCCCGCGTGGAGGGGATCGCACGCCTTGCGGAGGAGGGGGGCTCGGCCTCGGTGCGCGGTGTCGCCGGGTCGAGCACCATCGTTCTGACGGCATCCCTTCGGCGACGCCTCCGTCGACCGATGCTGCTGCTCGTGGCGCACCTCGACGAAGCCGAGGAGGCCATCGACGAGTTGACCGATCTCGGCGTACCGGCGCGCATCTTCCCGGCGCTCGAGGTGCTGCCGGGAGAGTCGGGGGTGAGCCTCGAACTGCTCGCCGATCGGCTCGTGCTCGTGCGAGATCTGCTGCTCGGCGGGGATCCGGGGCTCGTGGTCGCGCCGATCGCGGCCCTCATGCAGGCGGTGCCGGAC
>JBMSXH010000483.1:0-2349 GCA_049425445.1 Phycisphaerales bacterium
GTCCGGCGAGGGAGAAGTGAGCCAGTTCAAGCATGGCGACGAGGGTAGCGGCAACTCGGCGGGTCTCCGATCGCGGCGGACCGGCGCGCGTCCGCCTCGGCATCGATCAAGGTCGATCGCCGCATCGCACGGTTGCCGCGGCCTAGGCGGGGACCTAGTCTGCTGTCGATCCGTGGGGAACTGGACAGGTGGTCTTGATGTTCGTGCCCCCGCGGCTCCGAAGGAACGGCCGCCCATGAGCGACAGGATCGACGATTCCGACCAACCGACCCGATCCGAAGGTGTCGTCGAGTCGGCGGATCTCGAGACGCGGGAGCACTCCGACGACGAGGCGGTTCCAGGAAGGAGCGCCTTCGACGCCGCGTTCATCGACATCGACATCGCGGACGGGGGCTCGGAGCCGGATCGACCGGTCCCGGTGCCGCCGCTGGCGGGACTCGGGAAGATCGCGCGGAGCATGGGCCCGGCCGCCTCGAGCGTGGCGGTCGGCGCCGTGCGCGATCGAATCGTGGTCCTGGGTCGCCGGAAGGCCGGCAAGACGATCTTCCTCGCGCGGCTCTACGAGCAGTTGTGGCGTTCGACAGGCGCGGTCCACATGCGGGCGATCGACGGAAACGACCATCTCTTCTTCATGGAGACGATCCGAGTGCTCTCCGAGAGGGTCTGGCCACCCGCGACCGGATCGAGCACCCGAATTCCCCTCGAGGTGACCCTCGACGGCAAGCCTCGCACGCTCGTCTCGCTCGACTACTCGGGCGAAGTCTTCAAGCGTGCGTTTCTCGAACAGGTCTCCGATCCGGACACCGAGGAGTTGCTGAGCCATCTCGACCGGGCAGCGGCGGTGATCCTGCTCGTCGATCCAGGCCTCGTGCTGCACGGAACGCCCGAACAGATCGCCGAGGACGAGTTCGGCATGACCGCCGCGGTCAGGCGCATCCGGCAGGGGCAGGGCGGATCCCACATCCCCATCGCGCTGGTCCTGACGAAGCTCGATGCGCATGGTCGCGTCGTCCGCGAGTGCGGCGGCCTCGTCGGCTTCGTGAAGACGCATCTCTTTCCGCTGCTTCGAGCCCTGCATCGGGTTCGAGTCTTCGGGTGCGTGTCGGTGAGGACGCGTCCCGATGCGATGGGGCAGCCTCGACCGGATCCCTCGACCACGGCGCTGGGACTTCTCGAGCCGCTGGAGCACTGCCTTCGCGCGATGCCGGAGATTCCGGTGTCTCAGCCGCCGCCGAGAAGACCGCAGACCATCGAGCGCGTCGAGCAGGCGTCGGACGACGAGTCGCTTTCATCATGGAAGTTCATGGCGCTGATGGCGATGCTCGTCGCGATCGGCGCGGTGGCAGGTTTCCTGATCGCCTGGGCGGTTGGCCTGGTGGGAGCGACCTGACATGGACACCATCCGTGTCGGCACCCACTGCTTCGGGTCCCGCGAGGGGTATCGAACGCTGGCCAGGAGCGCCGACGTCACCGACGCGGAGGATGCGGAGCTCGGCGGTTTCGGATTCGGTCAGACCTCCGACCACTCGTTCCTCGAGTCGCTCGAGCGCGAGCCAAGCGCGTTCGGCAGGCCTCTGGCGGGAGGACGCCTCGCGATCACCCGCATCTTCGAGGGTCAACCGGACGAGGCCGGCCGTGCGACGCTCGAGTTGCGCACGATTCTCGTCGCGGCGCCGGACATCGCCGCGCTTGCGAAGGCGGGACTCGGCGGGATCCTGCAGCTTCCCGGTCTTTGGAAGCGAGAGGCATTCAACCGAGGTCAGATCCGCGAGATCCTGGTTCCGCAGCCGTCGACGGGTCGCGATCCGGCAGATGCCGTCGCGGCCGCAACCGTGTTCGATGCCTGGGCGTCGGCGGTCCTTCCGAGGAATCCGCTCGGCGCCTCGGGCTTGTCGCTCAGGCCAACGGAGGATCGGCCGGTGATCGTCGCCGAGCCGGCGAAGCTCGGATCCGCCGCCATCACCATGCTCGCTTCGCAGCTGCCCACGTCGGATCTGTCGAGGCTTCGGTGGGGTGTGCGGCTGATCTCGACCGCCGGGCCGGTGGATCTCTGCACGCTCGCCGCTGCGGGACGTCCCGGCGGAAACCGCGAGGTGCGGCGGGTCCGGCTCGACGCGCCAGCCTCCTCGCCGGCGCCTGCACTCGACGCTCGTCCGCTCTCGCTCGCCCGGGTCGCGGCGGAACGGTCCATGGAGCAGGATTCCGACTCGTCCCCGGGCGGTCGCTGGAGAGGTCTCGCGATCGCGGCGGGCGTGGCCCTCGCGCTCCTTCTCATCGCGCAAGGGACCTGGATGTGGATCTCGGACCGCCTCGATCTAGATCCCGATCCGCAGCAGGGCGGGATCGTCG
>JBMSXH010000484.1:0-2320 GCA_049425445.1 Phycisphaerales bacterium
TACTTGTTGGTCAGCCAGCTGCCCACGGTGAGCATCACGGTGTGCGAGACGTGGTTCTCGCTCGCGATCAACTCGAGGGTGGAGGCCTGCCGCTCCGCCTCCGCGGCGAGCAGGCCCGCCACCGCGGGGTCGTCGCGTTCGAGGCGATCGAGCAGCCCGGCGGACAGCGAATCGAGGCGTGCGACGGGCGTATCCGAGGTGACGGGCGTTCCGATCTGGCTCATGGGGCGATCGTAGCTCCGGGCTCCGCTCGATCGAGCGGACGCGGCTGATTCGGGGAGGGTGGACTTCATCGACGCCCGACGCCGGTCGGCTCGAAGGAACCGGCCTCGAACCGCGCTCCGGTGGCGGTCCGACGCTACAAATTGCACGATTCTCGCCACGCCTCGGATCCCTCCCCATGCCACCGCTCACGCTCGCACTCGCGCTCGCCTCCGTCGCCGCGTTCCCGATTCCGCTCGCGGCCGACGAGCCCCTTCGCCTCGACGGCGATCGAGGCGAATGGGCGGACCGGCCGGCTGCGGCGGCCGATCCTCGCGGCGACTCGAAGCCTCCCGCCGACGGTGCGCGGATCATGCTCGACCTCGGCGACGTGAGGCTCGCGGAGACGAGCGATGCCCTCTGGATCCTCGCGGAGATCGCCACCCATCCGGTGAATCCGCAGAACCTCCCGGAGCCCAACTCCCTCGAGATCGCGATCGATGTCGACGGCTCCCCCGCCACGGGCGCCGCTCGAGGATCGCTGGAAGGCAGCGACCTGGTGCTTCGCTGGTCGCCACGCGGCGACGGCGTCTCGAGGGCCGGTCGCGGCACGATGCTCGAGATTCTTGAGGACTCGGTCGTGGTGCTGCCTCCCCGCAGCCGCAATCCGCGTCCGCAGCAACTCGGGATCGGCGTCGCGCCGAGCAGCGCATCGCGCTGGATTGAACTCAGGCTGCCGCGATCGCTCGATCGTCCCGACGGCGAGCCGACTCCGGGCATTCGCTTCGGTCGGGAGTCGCGGGTGATCGTCCGCGCCGTCGGCGTCGGCGGCGAGATGCTCGACGAGACTCCGATCGCGACCATCACCTTCAGCACCGCAGCCAACGAGGCCGCTCGGAGTTCGAAGTCCCTCGCCGAGGACACGCCGGCGAACCTGCGGGTCATGTCATGGAACGCGGAGCGTGGCGCGCTCTTCAAGAACCCCGAGCCGTTTGCGGAGGTCTTTCGCGCGATCGGGCCCGACGTGGTGCTGCTTCAGGAGCTCGAGGGCGTCGAGAAGCCGAAGGAGCTCGAAGCGTGGTTCGATGAACGGCTCCCAACGCCCGGCGGTTGGCGGGCGGTGATCGGAGGCGGAAGCCTTGCGGTCGCGGTGGTGTCGCCGAAGGTCGCCCCGCTCGCGGAACTCGCGGAGGTGCAGCGGGCACTGCCCAATGGATCTCGGCCGGTGCGGGTGGTCGGCGGCGTGGTGCCCTTCGGCGCTCGCCGAGTGCTCGTCGCCTCGGTGCATCTCAAGTGCTGCGGCTCGATCGGAAGCCGAGAGGACGAGACTCGCGAGCAGGAGGCCTTCGCGATCCGCGAAGCGATCCGGCGAGCGATGGAGGAAGCGGCGAAGCGACGCGAGCCGATCGACGGCATCGTGATCGGCGGCGACTTCAATCTCGTGGGCAGTCCGCACATCGTGGAACTCGCCGCGGAGGGGCTCGATCTCGATCGCTCGGCGCTCACCGCGGCCCCGCTCTACGGCCTCGATGGTCTCGCCAACCTCACGTGGCGCGATGGTGGCAGCGAGTTCATGCCGGGGCAGCTCGACTTCCTGCTCTTCAGCGATTCGCGCCTGGATCTGTCCGACGGCGTCGTGGTCGACCCCGCCGCGATCCTGCCCGCGGCAGTTCGATCGAAGGGCCCAGCGATCACCTCCCGATCGTGATCGACCTGCGCTGGAAGGCCATGGCGGAACGACGTCGTTGATCTCGTCGAGCGACGCGGGGCCGTCGACCGCCGGAGTCGACCGGGTGGACACTCCCGCCGGACGTTACTGGTTCGGCATCGATGCGAAGGGACATCCAGTCGCGGGATTCGACGTGCTGGGGCCGCCCCCGGAGGCCGTACGGCGCGCGCCCACCTCGTGGTCGCTCACCGCGCGTCTCGAACGGCACTTCGGCGGGGAACCCGACCCCTTCACGGACCTGCCGTTGCCGACCGGCTCGCCCTTCCAACGAGCATGCTGGGAGGCGCTGCGGGGCATCCTCTCTGGATCGCCCGTGTCGTACGGGGACCTCGCGGTCCGCGTCGGCCGACCGGGCGCGACCCGGGCGGTGGGAGGCGCCATGCGACGGAA
>JBMSXH010000485.1:0-2317 GCA_049425445.1 Phycisphaerales bacterium
GGGGGCAGGCGGGGGGGGCCAAGGGTCTCCGGCGGCGCTTCCCACGGTCGTTGGACGAACTTGCGAGGCACCTTCGCTAGTTCCGGAACCCAACGCCGCACGTACGCGCCGTCCGGATCGAACTTCTCGCCCTGCAGCACGGGATTGAAGATGCGGAAGTAGGGCGCTGCATCGGCACCGCAGCCGCCGGACCACTGCCAGCCGAGCGTGTTGCTGGCGAGATCCGCGTCGACGAGGGTGTCCCAGAACCACTCGGCGCCGGAGTTCCAGGACAGCAGCAGGTGCTTCACGAGAAAGCTCGCCACGATCATCCGCACCCGATTGTGCATCCAGCCGGTCCGCCACAGCTGACGCATGCCCGCATCGACCATCGGATAGCCGGTCTCGCCGCGCTGCCACGCCCGCAGCGACTTCGCGTCGCGACGCCACGGGAACCGTTCGAACTCGCTCCGAAGCGGGCGATCCGAGGTGCGCGGAAAGGCGACGAGCACATGGTGGGCGAACTCCCGCCAGCCGATCTCGGCGAGGAACTTGTCGGCGTCCGCCGAACGCCCTTCCCGGCTCGCGAAGCGATGCCAGACCCGACGCGGCGAGATCTCGCCGAAGTGCAGATGCGGGCTCAGGAGCGACGTGCCCACGATCTCGGGGCGGTCTCGGCCGGCTCCGTAGCCGTCGATCGCGGCGCGTCCGAATGCGGACAGCCGCGCTCGGGCGCCGCCCTCTCCCGGCGTCCACATCTCGGCGAGCCCCGCATCCCACGGGATCGTCGGCGCGAGACCGAGCGAGTCGATCGAGTCGCCGCGAGGCCTCCGCTTCGGCGGCGCGAGGTGCTTCGGCGCCTCGCGCGGCTTCGCGATCTCGCCGGTCGCCTTGAGGCAGGTCCGCCAGTAGGGCGTGAAGACCCGATAGGGCTCGCCCGAACCGCTGCGGATCGACTCCGGCGCGAAGAGCAGCGAGGTGAGGTGCAGGTCGAGCGAAGCGCCGATCGCGAGGAGCGCCTTCGAGACCGAGCGCTCCTGCTCGATCGCGGCGGCTTCGAATCGTCGGCTCGCGATCACCCGATCGCTGCCGACCTCCTTCGCGAGCGCGGCCAGCATCGAGGCCGAGTCGCCCCGACGCACGACAAGCCGAGTGCCGACCGCCTCGAGCGCCGAGGCGAGCGAGCGCAGCGACCGGTCGAGCCACCATCGACTCGCACCGCCCGGCGCCCAGCGGCCATCGCCTTCGGGGTCCCAGACGTAGACCGGCACCACCTCGCCGCGGGCCGCAGCCGCCAGCACGGCGTCGTGATCGTCGAGGCGAAGGTCCTGGCGAAACCAGAGGATCGTGGTCATCGGGCAATCGCCTCGCGATCGGCGCCTCGTCCAAGCTCGAATCGGAGCGCCTCCTCGAGCGTCGAGAACTCGAATCGGAAGCCGGACTCGATCAGGCGCCGCGGCTTGACCGGTGCTCCCGCAAGGAGCAGCTCGGTGCCCATTCGGCCGAACATCGCCTTCACCGCGAGGCTCGGAAGCGGCATGAACGCGGGCCGCCGCAGCACCGTGGCGAGATCGCGGCCGAACTCGCGATTGCTTCGAGGCTGCGGATTCGTCGCGTTGACTGCGCCGCGAAGATCCTCGCGTCGGATCGACCACAGGATGGCGCCGAGCAGATCGTCGAGCGCGATCCACGGCATCGCCTGACGACCGTGGCCGACCGGTCCGCCGAGACCGAGCGAGAACGGCGTCAGCAGCTTCGCGACGACTCCGCCCTGCGCCGCGACGACCACTCCGATCCGAAGATGCACCACGCGGATGCCCGCCTCCTCGGCCGGACGGGTCGCGGCTTCCCACGCCGCCGCAACCTCTCCGAGGAATCCGCTTCCCTGCGGGGCCGATTCATCGAGGGCATGGGTCGGATCGAGGTCGGGACGATCGCCATAGAAGCCGACCGCCGACGCCGAGATCAGCACCTTCGGCTTGCGTTCGAGACCCGCGAGGGCTTCGCTCAGAAGCCGTGTGCCGTCGACGCGGCTCGCGCGAATCGAGTCCATGCGGGCCTTCGTCCATCGGCCGGCCGCGATGTTCTCCCCCGCGAGATGCACCACCGCATCGAGCGACTCGAGCGACTTCACGTCGATCGCGCCCTGGGCGGGGTTCCACACGATGTCGCCTTCGGACGCCTCCGGCCGACCACGGACGATTCGGCGGACCCGATGCCCGCCGCTCGAGAGCATGGCGCGCAGATTCGAGCCCACGAGCCCGCTCGCACCGGTGATCGCCATGTGCAGCGGTTCGCCCGCGCACTCGGCATGTCGACGCAGATCGCTCCGCAGCCG
>JBMSXH010000486.1:0-2308 GCA_049425445.1 Phycisphaerales bacterium
GCCTCGCCGATCGCCTGCGTGCTCGCGGCGCAGGCGGTGAGGCAGTTGTAGGCGGGCCCGCGGATGCCGAACTCGCGCGCGAGGTGCGCAAGCGGCATGTTGGGCTCCTGCTCGATCTCGCGCGACGCGCTCATCAGCCGCCGGGCGGCCTCCACCCACTTCCGCCCGTCGACCTTGCCGGTGGCGGCGTCCCATCCGGCGAGGTTGCTCGCCGCGTAGGGATCGAAGTCGAGCACGCCTTCGCCCGCGCCGAGGTAGAGACCCACCCGGCGACGGTCGAGTTCCGCAAACGCATCGAGCCCGGCCTGGCGCCACGCCTGGCTCGCGGCGCCGAGCGCGAACGCGCTGTTGAGCCCCGCCTGGGCGTGCACCGACGGGTCCTTCACGAACTTGGCGAGGTCGTAGTCGCGAACCTGACCCGCGAAGGTCGTCGGGAAGGTGCGGGCGTCGAAGCGATCGATCGGTGCGATGCCGCTCTCCCCGGCGAGCAGCCGCTTCCAGACCGACTCGAGGTCGTGCCCGAGCGGCGTCACCCACCCCATGCCGGTGATGACGACGCGGTCGCGATCGCTTGGCGCGGCAAGGTGCTCGGCGGCCATCTCAGGAAGCCCTCCTCAGGAGCACCGCGGCGACCTGGCCGCCCATGCCGATGCTGATCGCCAGGATCGTCTTCAGCGCGGCCTCTCTCGAAGGCGCCGCCCCGGCATCGAGTCCGGAGACCCGTCCCGCGTTGAGGCGAGCGGGCAGCCGCTGAGCCGTCAGGCACTGGGCCGCCACCGCGAGGGGAATCGCCCCGGCGCCCGCGGCGCAGTTGCCGACGTTGGGAACCGTGGTGATCAGCGGGATCGAGGCGATCCGATCCGCGAACACCCGCGTCAGCCCGGCTCGCTCGACGGCGTCGACCGCGGCGATCCCGGATCCGTACGGCGCGATCGCATCGACCTGGCTCGCGGGAACGCCCGCGTCCTCGAGCGCCGCCTCGATCGCCGCGGAGATCTCCTCTCCGGCCGGATCGAGGTCCATGCCCGCTCCGTCGAACGCCGCGGCGTGCGCCGCACCGAAGCCCGCGATCTCCGCGTGGATCCGCACGCCGCGTGCGTGCGCGGAAGACTCCGCCTCGAGCACGAGGATGCCGCCGCCCTCGCCCACCACGCTGCCCGCGGCATCGTCGGCGAAGGGCCGCACGATGGTCGCGGGGTCGACGTCGGCACTCGCCGCCGCGACGCGTCCGGCGAACTCCTGTCGAAGCAGGCCCATCGGATTCAGCTTGCTCTCGGCGCCGCCCGAGAGGCAGCAGTCCGCATCGCCTCGCTCGATCACCCGCATGCTCTCGCCGATCGACAGTCCGCTGCTCGCCTCGGCGCAGGTGATGGTGTTGCTCGGCCCCTGGCAGTCGTGGATGATCGTCACGTGGCAGGCGAGCATGTTGGGCAGGTACTTGAGCATCCAGAGCGGCGTCAGGTTCTGCATGCCCGTCTCGCCCCAGCGACCGATGTCGAACGAGCCGCCCGCCGCGACGCTCGCGGCGAGCGCCACCGTGAGCTCATCGACGTCCGCCGCGATCAAGCCCGCGCCGATGTGGCAACCCACCCGATGCGGCGGGATCGTCGGGGTCGCGTCGGGATCGGTGCCGCGGGTGACGAGGCCCGCATCGGCGATCGCGGCGACCGCGGCGCCCACCGCCAGTTCGATGTCCCGCGACATGACCTTGGCCGCCTTGCGATAGCTCTTCGGGACCACGCTGCGGGGGTCGAACTTCTCCGCTGGCACGCTCGCGGCGAGGCACGAGCGAAAGCCTGTCGCGTCGAAGGCGGTGATCGGCGCGATCCCGGTCCTTCCCTCGCAGAGGGCCTCCCAGAGGGGCTGCATGCCGGCGCCGAAGGCCGAGATCGGTCCGAGACCGGTGATGACGACGCGTCTGGGGTCCGCCATGGGGGCGAGAGTGTACCCCTCGGGGAGGAAGCCTCCCGGACCCCTGCCGAGTGAACCTATGCTCGCCGCCTCGGCGAACCCGATTGGCTTCTCGGGTCCACGGCGAAGCCCCCCCGCCCCATGCATTCCGACTGGTCACCATCCTCCTGGCAGCGGCGGTCGAGCCTGCACCAGCCGGAGTACCCCGATCCCGCCGCAGCCCACCGCTGCCTCGCGGAGATCGCGGAACTACCGCCGCTCGTCTCGAGCTTCGAGATCGAGCGCCTGCGGACGCTGCTCGCCGAGGCGGCGGAGGGGCGACGGTTCCTCCTTCAGGGCGGCGACTGTGCCGAACGGTTCGCGGACTGCCGCTCCCCTCTCATCGCGGCGAAGCTCA
>JBMSXH010000487.1:0-2308 GCA_049425445.1 Phycisphaerales bacterium
CCGAACGAAGCGCCATCACCTGGCAGATCGTCACCGAGACGTCCGCGTCGTAGGGGACGGGGTTGTAGCGCCAGCCCCCCTCCTCGTTCTGGCTGTTGACGATGAGCTCGACCGCGCGCTCGAGCGCATCGCGCACGCTCGCGTCCTCGGGGGTCATGCCGTAGACCTCGCCGAGAAAGAGGGTCGCGAACCCGTGGCCGTACATCGGGCCATGCCCGCCGTCGCCCGCGATCAGCCCCGTCTCGGTCACCTTGGACAGGATGTGGTCGAGCGCTCGACGCACCACCTCGCCGTATCGGCCGCGTCCGGGCACGTGGCCGTCGGCGAGGAATGCGATTCCGCAGATCGCCGCGATCCCGGCGTTGTCGACGAATCGTCCGCGTCCGAACGATCCATCCTCGTTCTGGAGGCTCGCAAGGTGTTCGAGCCCGCGGGCGACCGCTTCGTCGAGCCTCGGCGACATCTCCTCGATGGCGGGCGCGTTCTCCGCGCCTCCGAACCGGTCGTCCGAAACCGGAGCGGTCGCCGCGTCGGGAGTCGGCTCGACCGGAACCGGATCCTGCGACCACGCCGAGGCGTCGATCGAGACGATGAACGTCGCCGCGAACCCGAGAACCGTCGACCCGAACACCTTGCACCGCAGGGCGATGCTCCGGACGTTCGCGATCGGGTTCGTCGTGATCCCGGTGCGATGTGGCGCGGTCATGGTCGTGCCTCCTCGGCAAGGCGACGGTAGTACTGCTCCGTCAGCCGACGGTAGATCGACGAGACGCGATCGCGACGACCTTGACGCACCAGTTCACGGACTCGCTCGGGAAGGTTTCCCCACTCGACGCGGCCCTCCTCGAGCATCGAGCCGAGTTGCGCCTCCTCGAAGGCGGGCGGCATCGACTCGCCTCCCTCGGACGCGTCGCCCTCGCGCCTCGATCCGCTCGACGTCGAACTTGCTCCGGACTGCTCGCTCTGGGACGGATCCGAGGAACTCGAGCTCGAGGAGCTCGAACTCGACGACTGCTGCTGCTGACGCTGTCGTTGCCGCTGCGCACTCTGGATCAGCGCTTCGAGCCGCCTGAGGATCTCCTCCTGCACGCGTTGCGTTCCAAGCCCGAGTTCGTCGGGTCCGTCCGTCTCGTCGGCGGCCGCCTCGAGCAGGCCCTCGCTCGCGACCATCTGCGCGATCGCCTCGCGGAAATCGTCCGCGATCGGACGTTCACGCAGTCGATCCGCCACCCGTCGCGCCGATTCGGCGGCGGCGGCCTCGGAGGCCTGGTCGATCTCGATCTCCTCCTCGATCCCAAGCAGATCGTCGAGCGACGGCGGAGCCTGACCGGGCCGAGTCGCCGGACCCGCGGTGGATCCGGCCTGTCCGGCCGTGGCTTGAGCCGGGGGTTCGTCGCTCCGCGGTCGGACGACGCCGATCGGAGCCACTTCACCGGCGTCGCCTTCGATCTCGCCATCCTGATCGGTCGGTGGCGTCGACAGCCCGCCGGCTGGATTCCGCGCGTTCTGCTCCTCGAGCTTCGCAAGGAGCGCTTCGCCGAGTTCGCGGATCGACCGCTGCATCGCCGCGAGTTCGCGGATCGCGTCGCGCCGCGCTTCCGCGACCACACCGTCTCCAGGTGCCTCCTCGGCGTAGGCGCGGGTCGATCGGTACACCTGCTCCTGCATGCTCTTGAGAAGCCTGAGTTCCGCGATTGGAGGAATCGCGCCGTCCTGCCCCCCCGCAGCCCCACCGCCACCGCCACCGCCACCCGAACCGCCGCCCTCGGTGTCGCCGGTGAACGGGTCGTCGTCCTCCGCGAGCGACTCGAGCGACTCGGCCATCGCCAACGCCGTCTCCTCGATGCGGCGCTGACGCCTCTGCACCTCGCGATCGGTCTCGCCACCGCGAAGAAGCGACGTCGCCTCGACGCTCCATTGCTCGATCCACCGGTGGCTCTGCGCGAAGACCTCGGCCCCGGCGATCGACTCGGTGTCTGCTTCGAGCGATCTCGCCTCCTCGCCGACAGCCTCCTGATCGCCTGCGGCGCGACGCGTCTCCGCGAGCCGACGTCGCGCGGCCACCTCTCCGCGATCGATTCGCCCGGCAAGATCCTCGGTTGCCAGAGCCACTTGAGCCTGTTGCCCGGCAAGGGATCGGTACGCGGCCGCGCGTTCCTCTCGGGCCGGCCGCGCCGCCTCGCGCTCCGCATCCGACTCCGCGTTCCGCGCAGACTCGAGCGCTTCTCGGAGAAGCGTGATCGACCGATCGTCGAACTCCGTTCGGCGCCACCCCGGGTGGGCGACGCGCTCGGATCGATCGATCGGT
>JBMSXH010000488.1:0-2300 GCA_049425445.1 Phycisphaerales bacterium
GATCGACGATCTCCGGCTCGCACGCCGCCGACTCGATGATGGTGGTGCCTTCGGCAAGGGTCGCGGCGCTCATGACGTTCGCGGTGCCGAGTACGGTCGAGCCGAACGGGCCACCGAGGAAGATCGTCGCGCCGCGGAGTCGCGAGGCGGTGGCGATGATGTCGCCGCCTTCGAGACGGATCTTCGCCCCGAGCGCCTCGAGCCCTCGCAGATGCAGGTCGACCGGCCGCGCGCCGAACGCGCAGCCGCCGGGCATCGAGACGACCGCCCGTCGACGGCGGGCGAGCATCGGGCCAAGCACGCAGATGCTCGCCCGCATGGTGCGGACGATCTCGTAGCGGGCATGACTCTGGTCCGGATCGACGCAGCGCAGGGCGACCTCGTCGCCGTTTCGCGCGACCTCCATGCCGAGTTCGGCGAGCAGTCCCCCCATGTTGCGCACGTCGCTCAGATCCGGCACGTTGCGCAGACGGACCGGCTCGTCGGCGAGCAGGGAGGCCGCCATCAGCGGCAAGGTGGCGTTCTTGGAACCATCGACGCGAAGGCGACCGGCGAGTCGTCGGCCGCCTTGGATGCGGAAGGTGTGCATGGAGCGGCGAGTCCGTCCGGGAAGGCGCTGGGGAGCATCGAGCATCGGGCGTCGGAGCCGTTCGGCTACAGCGGAAACCCGCATGGTCGGCACAGACCGAACCGCAGGCGACCTCTTCCGTCGACGCTTGCGAAGACGACTGACGAGATCCTACCGGCGGACCGATGGCGGAGGGGTTCGAGGGTTGACGCACTCGCCGTCCACGACGGCAGGAGGAGGGAAGGATGACCATCAATCGCCTTGTGATCGCCGCGACGTTCGTGTCGATCTCCGCCGCGATGCCCGCGGTGGCCGTGGATCCGCCGGCAAGCTTCAAGCTCACCGGCACGCGCCGCGACTTCAAGGAGCGGTCCGCGGCCGGCGGACACCCGGACTTCGAACTGTCGGTCTCGGGCCTCTCGTTCCGAAACGTGCACGAAGACCTCGACGAGGACGGCAAGCCGGTCTACATCGGGGGCGGAGTGGCTCCGTGGCGCGGAACCTGGATGCTGGCCGACGGCACTCCCGTGTCGCCGCGGGTGTACGACCTGGTCAAGGCGGCGGGCGGAAGCGTGGGCGCTCCACCGTCGTTCCTTCGCTCCAACAACGGCGGCGTGAACTCGTCGTCCACGTTCGGGCAGTGGTTCCGGGACGTGCCCGGGCTGAACACCTCGCAGTCGCTCGAGATCGAGCTCGTCCGCCAGCCAGACGGCCTCTACGTCTTCGACAGCGACACCATGGAGCCCTACTCGACGCGGGGGGGGTTCTTCCCCGTTGACGGCGAGTTGTTCGGCAACTCCGGCGGCACGCCCGATCACAACTACCACTTCACCTACGAGATCGTCGCGGACTTCGCGTACGACGCGGATGCTGGGCAGATCTTCACCTTCACCGGCGACGACGATGTCTACGTGTTCATCGACGGCAAGCTGGTGATCGACCTCGGTGGCGTCCACGCAGCCGCCACTCAGACCATCCCCCTCGGGCAACTCGGCCTGGTCGATGGCCAGAGCTATCGGATGCACTTCTTCTTCGCCGAGCGACACCGTGTCGAGTCGAACTTCCGGATCACCACGAACCTGCTGCTCAGTCCGACCGGCGCGCAGCTCGTGACCGCGGCGTTCGACTGAGACGGTCCGGCGTGGATCCGTTCGGTCGACCCCTGACCGCCGCCCCTGCCCGGGGCGGCGGTCTTACACTGCGACCGTGAGCCAGACCCCCGCCGCCGCGCCCGATGCGGCCAACGTTTCAGATCCATCCGAGCCCGTCCTCGCCCCCGCGGAGATCCACGCGGTCGGTCCGCAGGAACCGGCCCGAGGGCGCGTGGTCTCGTCAAGCCTCTGCATGAAGGGGAAGTCGGCGAGCTTCGTACGCCACGTGGCGATCGACGTCGGCGACACCCCGCTGGCAGGCCGCTTCAGGGCCGGTCAGTCCTTCGGCGTCGTTCCGCCCGGCGTCGACGAGCGAGGTCGACCGAACAAGCTGCGGCTCTACTCGATCGCGAGCCCGAGCTTCGGGGAGGACGGCGAGGGACGAGTGCTCGCGACGACGCCCAAGCGACTCCTCGCCGAGCGGACGCCCCAGCGGGATGGCGACGATCCGGAGGATCACCGGCTGTTCGTCGGTGCGTGCAGCAACTACCTCTGCGACCTGCGTCCCGGCGACGAGGTGATGGTCACGGGACCGAGCGGGAAGCGATTCCTGCTGCCGGAGGACCCGTCGAAGCACGACT
>JBMSXH010000489.1:0-2289 GCA_049425445.1 Phycisphaerales bacterium
TCGTCGCGGTCGCTCGGCCTTCGCCAAGACCACCCGCCTCGGCCCCACCCGATCCCGAGGTGGATGCTGGATCGTTCGAGCGAGCCTCGCCCGAACCGGGTCCGCCCGATCCGCCCGATGCGCCGCCCGCCTCGCTTCCTTCCATCGCCGTCGGCTCGATCCAAGTCGGCGACGCACCGGGAGTCGAGTTCGATCCGCCCTGCGTTCCGCCAGAGCCCGATTCCGGCTGCACGTGATCGCTGCTCGACTGTTCGACCCGGCCCTGCTCGCCGATCCCGCCGCCGCTTCCGGCACCGCCCGCCTCGGTCTTGGCTCCCGAGCCCCGAGACGAGGTCGACCCTCCGCTTCCGGAGTTGTCGGCGGAACCGTCGCCTTCCTCGCCTTGCGCCGGACTCGACCCGCTCGACTCGGACTCGCTGGTGCCTTGCGATCCGGAAGGGGAGTTCTGGCCGGGGCCTTCGGACACGGAGCCTTCCGCTCCCGCGGCGCTGCCTGAACCGGAACCTTGCTCACCGGCGTTCGAGCCGGAACCGGATGCAGCACCGGTCTGGTTCACCTTGACCTGCGCCGCGGTCGGCGAGCGCCTCGATGATGGACTGCCCGGCGACTCGACGCCGGAAGTCGACTCGTTCGACTGCGAGGACGTCGCGCCCGATGAACCGACCGACGAACCGCTCGATGATCCACTCGAGGCCCCACTCGAGGCCCCACTCGCTCCGTCCCCTGCCGAACCGGAGCCGGAACCGCTCGCGTCGCCGCCCTCACCCCCGGATTCGCCCAAGGTCGCGCCGTCGCCCGATCCGCCACCATCGCCTTGCGATGAACCCGACGAGGCGCCGCCGTTGGCGGACGAGGTCTCGCTGCTCGATTCGCGTCCATCGACGGGATCGGTCGGATGCGGCGGCAACGCCGGGCGCGTCTCGAGGCTCGCCTCGCCTCGCGCGATCCTGACCCGATCGATGCGAGCCGCGACGATCGGATCCTCGGGCTTCTGCTCGACGGGAGTCGGATCGCTCTTGCATGACGCCGCGTGCGCCGACGTCGCGATCAGCGCGCCGATCGCGACCCTACTCCGGAGCGACCTCATGACGCGTGCGACGAGCATCGGACCCGGTTCGTTCGAAGGCCTGCGCGGGTTCCCCTCCCGCGCCGTCTCCCGACGCCTCGCGGCACTCATGGGCTGCTCGCCTGCTCGGTCGACTGTTCCCCCGGGGGATCGAATCGGCCTTCGCTGCCGCTTCCCGAGGAGGGTTCGAGCAGCAGCCACGCGCGGATCGCGGCGACCTGCGGCTCCTCGAGGCGCGATGGCCTCGAGGCGGCGCAGTCTGCCGCGAGATTCCGGCGCAGCCTCGCGATCGTCTGCTGCAGCGACTCCGCGTCGGCCCGCTCCGATCCGAGAATCCACGCCGAGTCCTTGCGGAGACGCATGAGTTCCTGCCGGATCGGTTCACCGCGTCCGGAGAGCCGGGATGCGACGGCGTCGAGGTTCGTGAACGCCGACTCGAGCGCCTCGAGGCGACAGAGCAGTTCCCGCCACCACGGCCACTCCAGCGGCATCGAGACCGTGATGCCGGCACGGTTGCGAACGCGAGCCATGACCCGAGGCTGAACCTGCGGATCCCTGCGCTCGAGGCCGATCGATCGCATCGACTCGGCGAACTGCCGCGCGGTGGATTCGAGGGCTTCCCGATCGCCGAAGGCCTCGGCGCGACGGGCGTCCTCGGCCAACTCCGTGAAGCGTCCGGCAAGCCTCGCGCACTCGGCGCAGGGATCCGGCGGAACCGACGGCGCCGCCGACTCGGCATCGGCGGCGGATTCCTCGGTCTCCGGACCGCTCGATGCGCGAGGGTCTTCCAAGGGCGCCTCGGCGCCAACATCCGGCGTTTCGATCGCGTCCGGCGCCTCGTTCGTCTCCGACATGCGGTCCGAGTCGGTCGTGTCGGCGGCGACGGGTCGAACCGCCTCCTGCCCGCCGCCATCCTCGCTCGGCGGTGTCGCGGACTCGACCTCGTCCGCGGAGGGAACCGCGTCGATCGGCGGCTCGGCGCCGACGGTCGAAGGCGACTCCGCGACGGCGCCTTCCTCGGCGCCGGGCGAATCGCCCGACGACGTCCCGAGTGGAGCCTCGTCGCCCGGAGCATCCTCGGAAGACGGAGCAAGCACCGTGTCCGCGTTCGGTGTCGGACCGGCGGCGGTGGGATCCTTCGACTCGGTGACGGCGCTCGTCGATCGGTCGCCCGCGCTCGCGGCCTGGGCGGTCATCCCGTTCGGGCCCGACATGGCGCTGGC
>JBMSXH010000490.1:0-2273 GCA_049425445.1 Phycisphaerales bacterium
GCCGACCGTGCCGGTGCTCATCCTTGCGGGCGCCTTGCTCACGGCGATCCCCGGACTGCCGACCATGGACGTCGGCGACGCGGTGCCGCAGTTGGCCTTGGCCTTCCTGGTGTTCGCGGCGGGCCTCGAACTCGAGCCCGGACGCGTCGGCCGGCAGCGAAGCGCCGCCATCCGGGTCGGTGTGGCGCAGTTCGTGGTGGTCGGCGCGTTCGGCATCGTGGCCGCCGTCTCGCTCGGTCTCGCGCCGGCCCCGGCGGCCTACGTGGGGCTCGGCCTCGGTGCGAGTTCGACGATCGTCGTCGTCCGGCTGCTCGTCGAGCGACGCCAGCTCTTCGAGCCGTTCGGGCGACTGGTGCTCGGGGTGCTGCTCGTGCAGGACCTCCTCATGATCGTCGCCCTCGCGGCGCTCGCGGGCAGCGAAGAAGGCGTGCGTGGCGCAGGCATCTCGGCGCTCTGGACCCTGCTGCTCGGCTTCGTCGCGTACGCGATCATTCGGCCGCTCGCGCCGCGGGTGATCGCCCGGCTCGATCTCGATCAGGAGACCCTCATTCTGGTCGCCATCGCGATCCTCTTCGCGTTCGCGGGCGCGGCGAACCTGCTCAAGCTTCCCGTGGTGGTGGGCGCGTTTCTCGCGGGCGTCTCCCTCTCCGTCTTCCCGATCGGCGGCATGGTCCGCGCCCCCATCGCCTCGGTCGGCACCTTCTTCGCCGCGGTCTTCTTCGTCGCGCTCGGATCCTCGCTCGAGATCCCGCCGCCGAAGGATCTCGCGATCGCCGCGATCTCGCTGGGGGTGGTCTTCTTCGCGACGCCGGTCGCGGTGCTCCTGACCGCCGGACGCACCGGACTCTCGAGCCGCGGTCTCGTCGAGGCGGGGCTGCTGCTCGCGCAGTGCGGCGAGCTGACGCTCGTCCTCGCGGTGATCGGGCGATCGCTCGGCCATCTCGACGAAGGACTCTTCTCCGCACTCTCGCTCGTGACCGTCGCCTCGATGGTGCTGACGCCGATCGTGGCGACCGATCGAAACGCGTGGTGGCTCGCCGCGCGACTGCCGCGTCCGGCGCAGCCGGCGCTCCCGGTGCTCGATGGGCATGTCGTCCTGCTCGGCTGCGGCAGCAACAGCGCGGTCCTGCTCGATCTGCTCCTGCTCACCGGCCGATCGGTGGTCGTGGTCGATCGTGATGCGGCCGTCGTGGCTCGGCTTCGCTCGCGCGACGTCTCGGCGATCTGCGGCGAAGGGTCCGACCCCGCGGTCCTCGACGCAGCCAGGGCCAAGGCGGCGAGGGCGGTGATCTCGACGATGCGACACGCCGCCGACAGTGCCCGGGTGCTTCGACATCTGCGCGGCCCCAACGCTCCGACGGTGATCGCGAGGGTCTTCGACGACGCCGATGCGGAACGCCTCGAGGCGCTTGGCGCCAAGGTGGTATCCGAGGCGGAGGTCGCCGCCGCCGAGGCCGTGCTCGTCGCCGCATCGATCAGCCGAGGCGCGAGCACCGTCGAAACCCCTGACAAGGACTCCCCTTCATGAAGACCAGTCCCGCCTCCGTCGCCGCCTATCTCGCCGCGCTTCCGGAAGATCGGCGGAAGGCGCTCTCCGCGGTTCGTGCCGCGATCCGCAAGGCGCTTCCCAAGGGCTATGCCGAGGGAATCCAGTACGGCATGATCGGCTGGTTCGTGCCGCACTCGATCTACCCGGCCGGCTACCACTGCGATGCGACGCAGCCGCTGCCTTTCGCAAGCCTGGCGTCGCAGAAGAGCCACATGGCGCTGTACCTCTTCTGCACCTATCTCGACGAGGGGCAGGCGGGGTGGTTCCGCGACGCGTGGGCCGCGACCGGCAAGCGCCTCGACATGGGCAAGTCGTGCGTCCGCTTCAAGCGCCTCGAGGACGTCCCGCTCGACGTCGTCGCCGAGGCGATCCGTCGAGTCCCGGTGAAGGCCTTCATCGAGCGCTACGAGCGAAGCGTGCCCGCGGCCCGCAAGGCCCGCGAGAAGACTCGAGGCGCTGCGGCGACGCGCGGAGCGACGTCGAAGAAGCCGCCGAAGGCGCCGGCGACCCCGAAGTCGAAGACCGGGACTGGGACGCCCAGATCGCCGTCCGCAGCGCGAGGCGCACGCACCTCGAAGCCTGCGCCCTCGTCGAGGACGGCTCGCCCGAAGCGCTAGCCGAGTTCGGCGTGGCCGCGTTCCGCCTCGCGGATCCGGGGTCGCGTGCGCGGAGTGCGAGAAGGGTCCTGCGGACTTCGCTGGGGACGGGGAGGTCGCCGGCAGCG
>JBMSXH010000491.1:0-2270 GCA_049425445.1 Phycisphaerales bacterium
TGCTCGAGGTGCTCGAGGTGCTCGGCATGGCTCGGCCACGTCGAAGGCGGGTCGTCGCAGTCGCGGTGGCCGTGGACATCGCCTGGCATCGTCCGTCGCCGGCGTCGATCCCGGCGGCGAGGCCGGCCTCGTGATGGACCTCTCCGGATGCGAGGCGTTTCTCGCCCATCGCTACGGCCACGCCACGCGACACGACAACGAGGCGGCGCTGATCCGGCATCTCGAGGCGGCGCTCGCCCGGCTGGGCTTCGCGGCGCGGGCGGCGGTGGCACCGACGGTGGGACTTGCGTGGGCGGCGTGCCGCTTTGGCGACGAATCGATCGAAGCGGCGCCGAGCGTCGGCAACCATGCCGGATCGGCCTCGCGCGAAGCGATGCCGACGATGCCCATCGCCGACGGTCGTGCGGAGCGCACGACGGAGGGCAAGGCGACCGGGAGCGAGGCTGCAAGCAAGCGCGCTCCTGAATCCGTCGCCGCGCGCTCGCGGGTCGGGCTCGGTTCGAACCAGCACCCCGATCCGGATCGCGGCTTGGGGCGAGCCGTGGCTGCGCGAGCGTGCGATGACGATCGGGGGCGCGGATCGAAGGGAGGGCGCCTTCCGCGCATCGTCGAGCGCGAGGCGATGGACAGGGTCCTCGCGGCGATGCCCATCGAGGCGCTGCGCCTCGACGCCGACTCGATCGAGGGATTCCGGCAACTGTCGATCGACCGGATCGAGTCGCTGCTGCGTCTCGATCGCGACGAGGTGACGGCGCGATTCGGTCCGCGCGTCGCCCGGCGGCTCGACGAGGCGTTGGGCCTTCGCGACGAGCCGATCACGCCGGTCCGCGTCGAGCCGCCGATCGAGGTCGAACGGATCTTCGCAACGCCGGTGGCATCGCAGGAGGGCGTGCGTCTCGCCATGCAGGCGATGCTGGCGGAGTTGTGCCGGCGGCTGCGGCGACGCGAGCGGGGGGCGGTCCGGCTTCGTCTCGAGGTGGAGCGGGTCGATCGCGGCGTCGAGGCGATCGCCCTCTCGCTCGGAGCACCGAGCCGTCGAGCGGGCCATCTCGCGGCCCTCCTCGATCCGAAGATCGAACGGCTCGATGCGGGACTCGGCATCGAACGGTTGGCGCTTCTGGTTCTGCGGAGCGGCCGATTGCCGCATCGGCAGAAGGGGCTCGGCTTCGATCGCGAAAGCGAGTTCGGCGTGAAGGCGGCGCCGGCTCGACGTGGCGCCGGGCAGATGGCTGCGCAGGCCAATGCGCCGGCCTGCGAACTCGCCGATGCCCTGATCGCCCGACTGGGGGAAGGCGCGATCCGATCGCCGCATGCGATCGAGTCGCATCTGCCGGAGGCCTCTGGGTGGAGCGCCACGGATCCGCATGGCCAGGCACCTTCGATCGAATGGAGTGTGGCGCCGCGACCGTCGCGACTGACGGATCCGCCGGAGCCGGTGTTCATCGAGTTCGAGTCCGCCGTCGATTCGTGCCGCACGCTTGCGGGATCGGCTCCGCAACGGGTGCATGAGTTCGGCGTCGGCGGGCCCGAGGGCGTCGCCGCGTCTGATGCCGGCGATGGGTCGAACTCGGCCTGGGCTTCGAATCGAGGTCGAGTCCTTCGATGGCGTGGCGTTCGCCATCGAATCGATCGGTGGATCGGTCCCGAGCGGATTGCGGAGGCGTGGTGGCGACGCGACGAGGATGCGCCCGTCGGCGAATCGATCGTCACCCGCGAGTACTGGCGGGCGAGGCTGGAGAGCGGCTGGTGGCTGTGGCTGTTTCGCCGGGTGGTCGAATCGGCGTCTGCGGCGGAACGCCTTCGCGATCGCGAAGCCGCTGGGGAGGCTGACGCACGAATTCCCGAGGCAGGCGATGGTCGTGCGGCCACCGATGCGACCATGGCGGTGGCCATCGGATCGAGACGGATCGCGTCGGCTGCCGACGCGGCGCATGCGCGAGCCGTGGGCGACGCGCCTTGTTCTCGCGATCCGTGTGTCGACGGCGATGAGTCGGACTCCCGTGTGGCGTTCGACCGCTGGTACCTGCACGGAGTGTGGTCGTGAACGGCGGCGAGGAAGGCATGCCCGTCTCGGCCCCGCCGACGAACGCGAGTCCGCGACGGCACCGCTTCGTCGATCTCGAGGTGACGAGCAACTTCACCTTTCTCACCGGAGCCAGTCACCCGCATGAACTGGTGGAGCAGGCCGCGGCCCACGGGGCCCCAGCCATCGCGATCACCGATCGGGCGAGCCTCGCCGGCGTCGTGCGGGCGCATCAGGCCGCGAAGCG
>JBMSXH010000492.1:0-2246 GCA_049425445.1 Phycisphaerales bacterium
CGCCCGATTTCGCGGCAATGCGAACGTTGACGATCCTCGCCGGCACCGCCCTGCTCGCCTCCGCGTGCTCCACGCCTCGCTTCACCTACGACTCGGCCCCCGCGGCGAATCCGGAGCCTGGCGTCCGGACCCTTGTGAGCGGCTCGGCGAACGTCGTGGTGATCGCGCCGTTCGACGACCCGCCGTCCAACGCGCTCGGCTGGAGCGATCTCGGACGCGCGATGAGCGACACCATGGTTCGTCAGTTGCGGAACGATGCACGCGTCGATGTCCGCCCGCTCGCCTCGGCACCGGTCGGCGATCGAGCCGCCAAGGCGGCGGCGGTTCGCGCGGCCCATCCCGATGCCGACTATCTCGTGATCGGCCGCGTCACCGACTTCCACCACGTCAAGGAGATCGCCGAGGGGAGCCTGCGTCGTCTCGGGGTCTTCGGAAAGCGCGACGAGGCGTTCTCCGCGATCGAGCTCGAGGTCATCCGCCTCGACACCGACGACCTTGCGCGGCAGGACCATCTCTACGGGACCGCGGAGGTGCCGTCGGACCTGTCGTTCCCCGGCGGATACTCGGATCTCTCGCCCCGCAGCTACCTGTTCTGGTCGACCCCGCTCGGTCGGGCCTCGCGCGAGGTGCTCGACGAGGCGATCGTCGCCGTCGAGACGCTGCCAAGCACACGATCGCTGCGGCTCGAGGTGGTCGCGACGCTTTCGGCCCGCGAGGTGCGGATCTCCGGCGGACGCAGGACCGGCCTGGTCGAGGGCGACCGCCTTCGGCTCGTCGACCGGAACTCGGCGCCGGTGATCGATCCCGCCACCGGACGGTCGATCGAAGCACGGGTGCTCTCGCTCGGCCGCGACGACTCGGTCGTCTACCTCTCCGGCGAGCCGCCCCGAAGCCTCTCGCTGATCGGATGCCGGATGGTCTCTGCGGACTCGCGACGAACCGCCAGCGCCGCCGAGTGAAGCGACGGCGGATTCATGCCGGATCCGATCGAATCGTTGACGAAGGCGCGGGGGATCTGCGATGATCCCCGACCACTCGGCCGAGTACCCAAGTGGCCTAAGGGGACGGATTGCAAATCCGTTATTCGTGGGTTCGAATCCCACCTCGGCCTTGATTCCGCACCCAGACAACCGGGCGCGGCAGGACAAAGCCCCGAGCAATCGGGGCTTTTCGCATTCTCCGGGGACGCCGTCGTTCGGCGCCTGCTCAGTTCCATGCGGCGAGCAGGACCGCCAGATCCGCCCCGTTCACGATCCCGTCGCCGTTGAGATCGGCCGGTCCGTCACCACCCCACGCCGCCAGCAGGATCGCCAGATCCGCCCCGTTCACGATCCCGTCGCCGTTGAGATCCGCGGGGTTCGAGGCGGGCGGCTCGAACTCGATCACGAGCTTCGGACGCCAACTCGCGATCGACTCCTTGGTCTCGAGCCTCCGCACCTGCTGCGTGGACTGCTCGTTGCCGATCACGGTCCAGCCGAAGTTCGTCGAAGGATCGTCGAGCCAGGACTGCACGTCGGCCACCATTTCCGGGGTCGAGTTCCACGTGTAGAAACCGATCGCCCCGACCGTCGTCGCGCCGCTCATCGTCGCCACGAACTCGCCACCCGGCGTCGCCCAGGGCACATCCGGGTAGAAGCGAAGATTCCAGGTGGCATCACCCGGCGTCGCCGGGGCGCCGCCGCCGCCAAAGGCGACCGAGGTCCCCTCGCCCCAGTCCGCCAGCGTGCGATGAAGCTTGATGATCTGCGGGCCGCTTCCGGACGGCACCTTGCTGCATCGAAGCGTCAGCGCGACCGACGTGATCGTGCTGCCCTCGGGGATCGCCGAGGCGATGTCGAAGGCCAGCAGTCCGCGACGAAGCGTCTGTCCGCCGTTCGAGCCCACCCGGCCGGCGTAGAAGGACATTCCGGCGCCGGCACTCAAGGCCAGGCTCGGATCCTGGATCAGCGTGTTGTCCTTGACCGTCGTCAGTTGGACGGTCTCTGCCTGGCAGAACACGGCGACCGCGAGCGTCGCGGAGAAGGCGGAGAGAACGTGTGGGCGGGGCATCATGGAGTCCAGTGTGGCTCGTGCGGGCGGAGATTCCATCGCAGACCGGTGGTTCCGCCCAGTTTGGGAACTTGGATTCGGCCCCAACAGGCCTTTCGCCCCGACGATCGTCGCCGAACGGGTCGATCGATCCGCCCTTATCCGCCGAGCCAGGCCCCCAACAGGATCGCGAGATCGGCCCCGTTGACGATGCCGTC
>JBMSXH010000493.1:0-2238 GCA_049425445.1 Phycisphaerales bacterium
GCTCTCCGGACCTCGGATCTCCGGATCGCCTTCCGCCAGCAGGCTCGCCGGGCATGCTCGGCGACGGCGACGGCGATGGGCGACCCGACCTGGCCATCGAGGATCCATCCGGCGGCAGCGGCGGATTCACGACGACCTACCTCTTCACGCTGGAGTCGACGGGGACGGTGGTGCCGAGCGCGATCCTCGAGAACGCGTTCGTCGTTCGACGCGACGACGACTCCGCCTTCGAGTCGATCGGCTTCGATCCGCAGTTCTCCTACCGATGGACGAGCGGCGCGGGCAGCCCGCGGCCGCGGATCGTGCTCGCACCCGACGGCGCCGTCCCGCGATCGAACTGGAACTGCGACGCCGACGCGATGCGGCTCGATCCGCCGACCGAGTCGCAGTGGCAGGCACTCCTCGAAGCGGTCCGGCTCGGCGAGCAGCGGGCTCGCGAGCAGGCCGAGCCTGGCGGCGATCCCTCACGCGAGCCGTGGCTCGCCCCGCTGCTCGGCACCTTCTGCGATCTCGCCTACGCGGGCCACATCGATCTCGCGTGGCGCTTCCTCGACGAGGCGTGGCCCGACGGCGACATCGCGGTCGGGGACGGGGACGGGCCTCGCGCCAAGGACGCGTTCACCGCCGAACTCGCCGAGGCGCTCTCGCAGAGCCGCTGCGCCGAAGCGCTCGGCTTCCCGGGCGGCCCGCCCGCGCGATGATCGAAGCCCCGCGCGTCCGGCACGACCGCGAGGAGGCGGGCTGCTAGCATCCGCCCCTTCGTTTCCGCCCGATTCCGCATCGACCGCCCCGCCGGTCCCGAAGAGTCCCGACCATGAAGTCCACCGATCTCCGCCCCGGCATGGCCATCCTGCTCGACGGCAACATGTACGTGATCACGCAGTACACCCACGTCACCCCGGGCAACCTGCGGGCGTTCGTGCAGGTGAAGATCAAGAACCTCGAGAACGGCACGATCATCGAGAAGCGGCTCCGCTCCGGCGAGGAGGTCGAGCGCATCGAGCTCGATCGCCGTCCGATGGAGTACCTCTTCTCGAGCGGCGGCACCCACACCTTCATGGACACCGAGAGCTACGACCAGCACGAGCTCTCCGACGACCTCGTGGGCGAGCTGATGGTGTACGTGAAGCCCAACACGCAGATCGTGGTGCTGTGGGCCGACGGAAAGCCGGTCTCGATCGAGCTTCCGAACGTGGTCGAACTGATCGTGACCGACACCGCGCCGGGCATCAAGAACGCCACCGCGACGAATCAGCTCAAGGAGGCCGTCTGCGAGACGGGCCTCAAGACCCGCGTGCCTCCCTTCATCAACATCGGCGAGCTGATCCGCGTGAACACCACCGACGGCAGCTACAGCAGCCGCGCGAAGGAGTGATCGCGATCGCCGTCGGCTCGGCGCGATCCGCCGCCCATCGCCAGCGCCCTGGCGATCTTGCTTCGCTCAGAAGCGACGGACGATGACGGTGTCGTTCTGCCCGCCGAACCCGAAGGAGTTCGAGAGGCAGACGTCGACCTCGGCGGGCCGCGCCTCGTTGGGCACGTAGTCGAGATCGAGCGAGGGATCGGGATCGCGGAGGTTGATCGTCGGCGGCAGCATGCGATCGCGGATCGCCAGCACGCAGGCGATCATCTCGACCGATCCCGCCGCCGCGATCAGGTGGCCCATCATGCTCTTGATCGAGCTCATCGGGATCCGCGGGGCCAGTTCGCCGAAGACCCGCTTCACCGCCGCGGTCTCGATCGAGTCGTTCTCCTGCGTGCCGGTGCCGTGGGCCGAGATGTACTGGACGCTCGGACGCCCGCCCGCGTCGATCGCGGCCGGATCGATGCCCGCCTGCGTCAGCGCCCCGTGCATCGCCGCGGCGGCCCCGCGGCCGTCGGGCTGGATGTCGGTGATGCGGAAGGCGTCGGCGCTCGAGCCGTAGCCGATCACCTCGACGAGCGGCTCCGCGCCGCGCCGCTTCGCGTGCTCGAGCCGCTCGAGGACGAGCATGCCCGAGCCCTCGCCCATGACGAAGCCGTCGCGATCTCGGCTGAAGGGCTTGCTCGCCTTCGTCGGCTCGCCCTTGGAGATGCTCAAGGCGGTCAGCCGGTTGAAGCCGGTGATGCCGAGCACGTGGATCATGGTGTGCGTGCCGCCGGTCAGCATCACATCGGCGTCGCCGCGGCGGATGATGCTGAACGCCTCGCCGATCGCCTGCGTGCTCGCGGCGCAGGCGGTGAGGCAGTTGTAGGCGG
>JBMSXH010000494.1:0-2235 GCA_049425445.1 Phycisphaerales bacterium
GGGAGCGGCGCTTCGTCTCGGTCGACGGCGGGGCGGTGCGGCAGGGGATCATCGATCGGCTCGTGGTGGTGGGGGAGCCTGGCGCCTGGCGTCGAGCGGACATCCTCGACTTCAAGACCGACGGGTTTGGTGAGCATCCCCCGAGCGAGGAGGCCCTTGCTGCCAAGGCCGACTTCTACCGCGGGCAGCTGCGGAGCTATCGGGGCGAGGTCGCGAAGCAGTTCCAGATCGATCTCGCCTTCGTCGCGACGCGACTTGCCCTCGTTGGGCCGGGCGAGGTGGCGGAGGTCTGACCTCCGTTGGCGGAGTTTCCGCAGGCCGGCGTGGATGCCGCTGCGACTTCGCGGGACCGCTCGATCGGGGCGTCTCGGCCCCTCCGCCCCCCGACTACACTGCCCGCTTCGCGACCCCGGCCGAACGGCCCCCGCCTCCCGGACCCCCGCCGACGCCATGCCCACCCTGACCATCAACGGCAAGGAAGTGCCGTTCAACCCCGGCCAGAGCATCCTCCAGGCCGCCCTCGACGCCGAGTTCGAGATCCCGCACTACTGCTACCACCCCGGCCTCTCGGTGGTGGCGAGTTGTCGGATCTGTCTCGCGGAGGTTTGGCAGAAGAACGCCAAGACCGGCGAACTGCAGCAGATCCCCAAGCTCGTGCCGACGTGTCAGCAGCCGGCGGCGGAGGGCATGGTGGTCCACACCGACAGCCCCAAGTCGATCGCCAACCAGAAGGCGGTCATGGAGTACCTGCTGATCAACCACCCGGTCGACTGCCCGGTGTGCGACAAGGCCGGCGAGTGCCACCTGCAGGACTACTCCTACCAGTACGGGCGCGGCCAGAGCCGCTTCGAAGAGAGCAAGATCAAGCAGCCCAAGAAGGATGTCGGTCCGCACATCCTCCTCTACTCCGACCGCTGCATCATGTGCACGCGCTGCGTGCGCTTCACCCGCGAGGTGACCGGCACCGCGGAACTGATCGTCGACGGCCGCGGCGCAATGGAGCAGATCGACGTCTTCCCGGGGCGTGCCCTCGACAACGAGCTCTCCGGCAACGTCGCGGACATCTGCCCGGTGGGCGCGCTGCTCGACAAGGACTTCCTCTTCCAGCAGCGGGTGTGGTTCCTCGAGAAGACGCCGTCGATCGACGGCCTCACCGCGAGCGGCGACAACCTCTGGATCGAGCACCACGACGATCAGGTCTACCGGCTGAAGCCGCGCACGAACCTCGAGGTCAACAAGTGGTGGATCACCGACGAGGTGCGCTACGGCTGGAAGTTCGTGCATCGCGAGGATCGGCTGACGCTTCCACGCGTGCAGGGCATGGATCCCTTCGAGCCCGAGGCGGCCGCCGGCGCGTACGCCGCGGCGTACCGGACCACCAACGGCCTGCTCGCCGAGGCGGTCGCCGAGAAGGGCGAGGGTTCGACCGGACTGCTCGTCAGCCCCATGCTCTCCTGCGAGGACGCCTACCTGCTCGCGACCTGGATCCGATCGATCGACGCGAAGGCGGTGCTCGCGGTCGGCCCGGTTCCGCGGCATGGCGAGGACAAGACCTTCCCGGGTGGCTACACGGTGAGCGCCGAGAAGGCCCCCAATGCCCGCGGCGTGAAGATGGTGCTCGAGGCGCTCGGCGGAACGGTGCTCGATGCGGCGGGCTTCGCGGCCAAGGCCTCTTCGCTCTCCGCCGCGGTCGTCACCGGCAACTACCCGAGCGAGTGGGTGACGCCCGATCTCGCGAAGGCGCTCGCCTCGACGAAGTTCATCCTGATCGACACGCTGCCCACGGCGCTCGTCGAGTCGGCGGCGGTGGTGCTTCCAGGTGCGACCTGGGTCGAGAAGGCGGGCAGCTTCATGAACGCCAGGGGTCGGCTGCAGAGCTTTCAGCGGGCCTTCCATCCGGTCGACTTCGCCAAGAGCGAATCGCAGCTCGCGCTCGACCTCATCGGCGACCGCGAGGCGAAGGCTCCCGGCGTCTACGACGACGCCGCGGTCCGTGCGGAGATGGCCCGCAAGCCCGGCCTCGCCGGGATGGCGGACGCGATCTTCCACCCCGAGGCCGAGGCCGCGGTCGAACCCGACATGGTGTTCGTCGAGCTGTGAGGACTGCTGATCAGGGCGATTGAATTCGGTGCCGATCTCGGATCGCTCGCCGATATCCAAGGGCGATGTATCGCCCTGCGCCGCTCTTCCGCCTCGACCCCGGCTGGCTCTGGATCGCCGCCGGACTGGTCATCG
>JBMSXH010000495.1:0-2230 GCA_049425445.1 Phycisphaerales bacterium
TCCGTGGTCGGCGACTCCTGGGAACGACGGCGCTAGGCGAGTGTCCTGGCCAGCCGTCGCGAGGCCGCCAGCGCGGTTCTTGGGATTGGAAAGCGCGTCTGGACCTGCAAGATGTCGAAGTCGTCGAGACCTCGACCGAGTTGACCGACCGCGGCGGCCACCGCATTGCGATAGATGGGCAGGACCGACGCCAGCGGGTCGGGGAGATCGAGGGATCGCGTCCGTCCCGACTCGAACGGCGCCCGCAACATTGGCGAGTTGTTGGTGAACTTGCCGCTGATGCGGCCGGCTGGCCGCCCTCCCGCGAGGACCTTCACTCGCCACGGACCACCCGCGGGCAGATCGCGTGGCCAGAGGAGATGAAGCACCGCATGCTCGACCGGCGCCTGGACCTGCAGAGACCATTCCAAACTGTCGTCTTCACCACCGGTGAGCGGACCGGCCCGCGGCACGTATGACCCGAAGGTCAGGAACAGCGGGCCCGTTCGGGTCGGATCCCGCTCGGTGAAGCCGATGGACGAACCGCCCCGCGGATCCGGAATCGGTTGAACCTCTCGACCCACCACGCCCGGGGCCGAGTACGCCTCGAGCAACGGCGGCAAGGCGCCACCTCGCCCGAAGAGCGTCGAGGGGTCGATGCCCGGCGACAGATGGGCGCCGATGTCCGCATCGCCGATGACCTGCCCGGCGATGAGAATCGGATCGCCGGAAATCGTCCGTTCGATCTCGTCGTGGAGCATCACCGAGACCACATCGGCCAGCCCGGGATCGTCCTGGTTGGGCGAGACCGCCCAGGCGACGATCTTGGCGCGACCGGCGACCGGCCACACGCCGCGGTACATCTCGTTGGACTCGCGGGCATACCGCTCCCACGCAAGGCGATGTCGCCGTGCGTCGCCCGGGGGGCGTCTTGCGATCACCTTGAGATCCAGATCGACCGCCCGAATCGCCCGGTCGAATCGGTCCTTCGCGGCGCGGATCGCGGCCACACGCTCCGCATCGATCGTCGCGTCCAGACGCGTGAGCCAGGAGGTCCATCCCTGCTGCCCCGGCATGGCCGCGATCATCGCGTCGGGCGAGGTGGCGCGGCGAAACGAGAGCAGAGCCCACGCGAGGCGGCGACTGATCGCGAAGTGCGCCTGAGTGACTCGGACCGAGGCACCCAAGGGAAGTTCCGAGTCCAGCACCTCCTTCGCCGCCGCGTGCAACGCGTCCAGCGCCGAGGCGGCCTCGGGCGATCGACGATGCAGCGCACTCCGCAGACGCTCCGGTCGCATCGAGTCGGCCATCGGCGAACGATATCGCTGCTCGACGATCGTGTCCGGCTCGTCATCGAGCGGCGGCTCCCCAAGGCCGACACGGCACACCGCTCGGCGCGTGGCACGACGCTCCGCGCAGAGCCGCCGGCGCTTGCCAGGCTCAACGACCCTCGGTCCGTGCCGCGGGTGCGGACGCCGACGGGCGGCCACTGTCCCGCGGGACAATCCGACGTCAACTCCACGCAGACGACGCTCCGCGCGGCCCGGACGGTGCCATGTTTCTGCCTCCAAGGCTCGTGCGAGCCGGCGTGTCTGGCAAGGCTCGCCCGTCCGTTGAACGTCGTCTTCAAGAGAGAGGTTGAGAGAACCCATGCCCAAGCCCGAACCCACCACCCCCCTCGCCAATGCCGGACGCCTCGCGTCCTACCTGACCGTCGGCGTGACCGGCAGCCTGCTGGCCAACGCCCACTCCGACGCGGCGATCGTCACGATCGACCTCACGAACGTCGGAGGCAACAACATCACCGCTCCCAACGGTGGCGTCGCCTCTGGGAACAAGCTCACCATCGGCGACTGGCTTGGTGCGGGCACCGGGACCCTGGAGATCTACAACAACAGGGGCGGTGCCACGAATTACTGGGGCTTCGACGGCGACAACGGTACCAGCAGCTCTTACCTGTTGTTCGGCATCTTTGGGACCGCCAACACCTCTCCGAAGAATTTCAGTGCAGGCTCCACCATCGACTCGTCCACGACCTTCGCCGGAACAGCCTCCAAAACCATGTTCAGGAAAGCCGGGACACCAGATTACGTCTCTGCCGACTTCGGCGCCGGCAGCTTCATCGGGTTCAAGTTCGGCACCACGGGCAACGTCCGCTATGGCTACTTCGAGGTGACCTGGACCGCCTCGAGCAACACCTTCCAGATCCTCTCCGGCGCCTACGAGTCGACCGCGAACACCAGCATCCTCG
>JBMSXH010000496.1:0-2225 GCA_049425445.1 Phycisphaerales bacterium
GCTGGTGCCGGCTCGACGCGGCGCTTGCGCAGGCGTCGAAGGGCCGCAACCCCGACCACACCGCGCCGACCGGTCCGCTCGAGCGAGCGCTCGAGGAGTTCACGGCGAGCCTCTGCGAGGACCTCAACGTCGCCGGCGCGATCGCGGCGCTCAACCGCGCCGCCGGCGAGCCGCTCGGCGAGGCCTGCCCGGTGCGCGAGCGCGAGGCGCTTCGCCGCATGGACTCGGTGCTCTCGGTGCTCGACCGCCACGAGGCGATCGCCGCGGACGACGGTCTCGAGGCGAGGGTCGCGCCGCTGCTCGAGGCCCGCAGCGAGGCGCGAAGGCGCAGGGACTTCGCCGAGAGCGACCGGATCCGGGACGAGCTCCTCGCGATGGGTGTCGAGATCAAGGACGGCCCGACGGGAACGACGTGGTCGCGCCGCGTCGTGAGCGATGCCTGACTCCGCAACCGGGATCGGACGCCCGGTGATCGGGCTCGCCGGCGCCATCGGTGCCGGCAAGAGCGCCGTGGCCCGGATCCTCGCAGAGGCTGGCTGCGTCGTCGCCGACGCGGATGCCGCGACCCGGGCGATCCTCGCCTCGCGGGAAGCGGCCGAGACGCTCGGCGCGTGGTGGGGACCCGGCATCCTCGCGGGGGACGGCACGGTCGATCGAGGCGCGGTCGCTCGGATCGTCTTTGCGGATCCTGCCGAGCGGAAGAGGCTCGAGGGCTTCGTCCATCCCCGCGTGCAGGCGGCTCGCGCGGCGGCCTTCGACGCGGCCCCCGCCGAAGCCCCGGCGCTCGTCGTCGATGCGCCGCTTCTCTTCGAGGCCGGGCTCGATGGCGGCTGCGACCACATCGTCTTCGTCGACTGCCCTCGGGCAATCAGGCTCGACCGGGTCGCGAAGCACCGTGGCTGGAGCGACGAGGAACTCGCTCGCCGGGAAGCCGCGCAGTGGCCGCTTGACCGCAAGCGGCTGCGGGCGGATAGTGTCGTGGTCAACGACGCGGATGCCGCGTCGCTGCGGACCAAGGTGCTCGACCTTCTGAAGCGGATCCTGGCGGAGTTTCGGGATCGCCGACGCGACGAGGAACCGAGCGACCGAGACCCGGCCCAATCCGAACCTCGCGACGCGTGACCGACAGGGAGTCGGTCGGCGGGAAGACGGTTGGCCGACGAAGTCCACGAGGACCCTGCGACGGTCCGGATCGAGCGGCGATCGCGCTGCGCCGGACCGCAGTTCCGACCCTTCACCGACTCCATTCGAGCGTTCGTTCTGGCGGCGTTCCCTCGGCGGGTCGCCGACCTCGAACCATGCACGCCGCGAGCGCGCGGCATTCCTCCTAGGACGGGACCTCGGCATCTGCGCGAGGCGAAAGACATGAGCAGCAAGAGCAGCCGACGACGACGACGCAAGGGCGGTGGTGGCGGGGGACAGCCCGGCGGCAGCCCGATTCCGACCGCCGCGATGATGACCCTTCCGCCCGGATCGGTTCCCACCGACGAGCAGCTCGAACAGGAGGCGCTCGAACTCGAGGCCTCGGGCAAGAAGTACGAGGCCGCGAAGAAGGACTCGCTGAACCTCGCGTCGCTCCAGCGGATGGGCAACGAGGAGCTCGCGAAGGTCGCCCGCAAGGAGGGCCTCGAGGAGGCGCTCTCGCTGCCGCGGCAGAAGCTCGTCTTCGAGATCCTCAAGGCCCGCGCCCAGAAGCAGGGCCTGATGATGGCCGAGGGCACCCTCGAGCTCATGCCCGACGGCTTCGGATTCCTCCGCAGCGCGGAGTACAGCTACCAGCCCTCCGCCGACGACGTCTACGTGAGTCCCTCGCAGGTGCGTCGCTTCGGCCTTCGCCGCGGCCAGGTCGTCAAGGGCCTGATCCGCCCGCCGCAGGAGGC
This sequence comes from Phycisphaerales bacterium, assembly GCA_049425445.1. Taxonomy (GTDB): domain Bacteria; phylum Planctomycetota; class Phycisphaerae; order Phycisphaerales; family SM1A02; genus VGXO01. The sequence goes on from JBMSXH010000496.1 coordinate 1,881, forward strand.
CGAGACCTACTTCGCGATGCTTCGGGTCGAGGAGGTCAACGGGCGCGATCCGAAGGTGCTGCACGACCTGCCGACCTTCGAGAACCTCACGCCGCTGCACCCCAATCGCCGCATCCAGCTCGAGATGCTCGGCAAGCCCGAGAAGCTCGAGACCCGCGTGATCGACATGGTGACGCCGCTCGGCTTCGGGCAGCGGGCGCTGATCGTCGCGCCGCCCCGCACCGGCAAGACCGTGATCCTGCAGCAGATCACCAACGCGATCGCGCAGAACCATCCCGACGTCCACGTCATCGTGCTGCTGATCGACGAGCGTCCCGAGGAGGTCACCGACTTCCGCCGCAACAC
>JBMSXH010000497.1:0-2225 GCA_049425445.1 Phycisphaerales bacterium
TCGCTCTTCCGGATCTGCCGCACGGATGCGGATCTGCGGAAGGCGCTCGAGTCCTAAAGGTCGGGCGGAAGTGCGTTGACGAGTGCAGCGAAGGGGCGAGGCGACCGATCTAGTGGAAGGCCGGAGGCGAACCCCGTTCCCCGACTCGTCATGAGACCTGCCCCCGACTTCGCGATCATCGGCGCCATGAAGGCCGCGACCTCGACGCTGCACGACCAGCTCGCGGCCCACGCAGGATTCGCGATGTCGGATCCCAAGGAGCCGTGCTTCTTCAGCGACGATGCGGTCTACGCGCGCGGATTCGACTGGTACGAGTCGTGCTTTCCTACCGGGAATGGGAGCCGACTTCGTGGCGATTCGAGCACCCACTATTCCAAGCTGCCCGATCTCCCGAGAGCCGCGGCGAGGCTTCATGACCGCCGCTCGGATGCGCGAATCGTCTACGTGATCCGCCATCCCGTGGATCGGCTGGTATCGCACTTCATGCACGGCTGGAGCGAAGGGTGGTACGGCGACTCGATCGAGGATGCCGTCGCACGCGACTCCTCGCTGGTGGACTACGGTCGCTACGCGATGCAGCTTCGCCCCTGGCTCGAGCGCTTCGGGGCGGAGCGTGTGCTCCTCGTCGCCTACGACGGCATCCGCAGTCGGCCTCAACTGGTGCTCGATCGTGTCGGACGATTCCTCGGCGCGGAAGAGCCGCTTCGCTGGCGCGACGACCTTGCACCGCGAAACGTCTCGACGGAGCGGGTGAAGCAGGGCTGGTTCCGGCGCTGCCTCGTCGATCCGGCCTGGGCGACTTCGCTCCGCCGGGCGATCGTCCCGAAGTCGCTTCGCAACACGGTGAGGGGAAGACTGCAAATGCAGCAGCGGCCGAAGCTCGAAGAAGCCGATCGCCGTCGCCTCGAGCAGGTGTTCGACGAGGACCTGGCCGAGCTCTCGACCTGGATCGGACGCCCGATCGATTGCGCGACCTTCGTCGAGGCGACGGTCGAAGCTCCGCTCGACTGGGCGGTCGAGGCGACACGCCTGTTCCCGGATCCGCACCGAGAGGTCGCGCCATGAGCGAGCGAGGCGACTCCTCGAGCGGGCCGAGTCGGCAGGCCTGGACGGTGGGGGTCGTGGTGATCGGCCGCAACGAGGGCGAGCGGCTGAAGCGCTGCATCCGATCCGTGGCGGGGGAAGGGCGCCGCGTCGTCTACGTCGACTCGGGATCCGACGATGGCAGCCAGGCCTGGGCGCGGGAGCAGGGAGTCGAGGTGATCGATCTCGACGTCTCGATTCCCTTCACGATGGCCAGGGCTCGAAACGACGGTTGGCGCGTCCTCGCCGAGGGCGATGTCGAGGCGGTGCAGTTCGTGGACGGCGATTGCGAGGTGCTGCCAGGCTGGATCGAGCTCGCGGCGGCGACGCTGCAGGCGAGGCCCGAGGCCGGCGCGGTCGGCGGCATCCGACGCGAGCGGTATCCAGAAGCGACGATCTACAACCGTCTGACCGATCTCGAGTGGATCCGGCTTCCGGGCGACGACGTCTTCTTCCTGGGCGATGTCATGATCCGAACCGACGCGTTGCGGCGCACCGGCGGATTCGACGAGGCGATGATCGCGGGCGAGGAGGCGGAACTTGGACAGCGCATCCGCCAGCTCGGACTTCGGCTCCTGCAGCTCGCCGATCCGATGACGCTGCACGACATGGGCATGACGCGATTCCGGCAGTGGTGGCGACGTGCCACCCGCACCGGTCACGCCTATGCCGAGTCGGCGTGGCCGCGCGACGCTACGAGATCTCGCCATCACGCGCGGGACTGCGTGCGAGCGATCGCGTGGGGACTGGCATGGCCGGCGATGCTGGCAGCGTCGATCGCCTTGGCGGCGGTCGCGGGCGGGTGGTGGGGGGCGGTGCCGGCGGCCGTCGTCGCGCTGCCGGCGATCAACATCGTCCGAACCGCATGGCGACGTCGTCGCGGGTTCGGCACCCGGTGGCGGCACGCATTCCTCTACGCGACGTTCTGCCTGCTGTCGAAGCCGGCTCATCTGCAAGGCATGGCGACCTACGCATGGTCGCGGGCGCGAGGACGTCGAACCGGATTGATCGAGTACCGGCGACTCGCCTGATCGGGCCGTTCACTCCGCGCCGAGTCCCGTGTACACCACGATGTCGGCACGTCCCCCGTCCTCGGGAGCGAGCTCTCTCGATGAGCCGTTGCAGAGGCTGACCACGAGGAT
>JBMSXH010000498.1:0-2220 GCA_049425445.1 Phycisphaerales bacterium
CGGCAGCGGCAAGGACGAGGAGTCGACGGAGGAACCGGGCGAACCCGAGCTGGCGAAGAAGCCCGAGGAGTCGTGGTTCGAAGCGCTGGTCGAAGGCGGTGCGGAGGCCGGATTCGCCTTCGATCATCACTGGCATTCCGGTGAGCGGCTTCGTCATGATCGAGGGCGATCGAGTCCACCGTGGGAGAGCGACCAGTTCGACTGGCTCTTCGCAGGGGCGCGTCCGAGCACCGATCAGGTCCGATTCCTGCAGGCGTTCCAGCAGCGTTGGTACGAGCACATCACGATCGTCGAGCAGGAGCACTACGGTGCTGATCGCGAATCGCACGCGGACCTGCTCGTCGAGGCCGAGCAGGGATCCGGGTGCGAGTCGGCGGTCGCGGCGTGCGCGGCGTTCGCGTGCGTGGCGCGCGGTCAGCGGGTCCTGATGGTCGCGGAGAATCGAAGCGCCCAGGACGCCATGGTCGAGGGCATTCGGCAGCGCTTCGAGGCGTTCGGGTTCGAGTCGCTCTTCGAGGTGTCGCCCCTGCGTGCCGACAGCGTCTCGTCGTGGTGCCCGCCCGCGACCGACCCGGCTGCATCGCCTCCGGCCGATCCACCGGACGTGATGGTTGCGACGCTGGCCGACTACGAGCAGGTCTTCTGCTCGGGCGCCTATGCCGAGCAGAAGCTGCGGGGAGTTCAGCGATCGATCGAGGTGGTGTTCGTCGAGCATGTGGATCGACTCGTCGGTGACGATCAGGTGCGGCTGCACCTTCCGTTCGTGCTCGACAAGCATCGCATGCTCCTGCGAACCGAGAATCGGGCGATGCAACTCGTGCTCACCTGCCGCCCGGTCGGGCTTCCACCCCAGCCCACGGGCGACGAGGAGCGGCCCGTCAGGCCGATCTCGAGCATTGCACGCATGCGTCTTGCCAGCCGATTCTTCGGAGGCGACGGCGGACTCGATGGTCGTCGAGATCCCTCTGCTGAGCAGGATGCCGACGAGCGGAACCCGAAGCGCAAGGCAGCGCATCTGTCCTATCTGCGACGGCGGGCTCGCGATCGAGCGGCGGTGCTCGAGCTGACGGTCGCGGCACTGCCACCGGCCGAGGGCGATCCCGCGGCGCAGCCGCCGAGCGATTCGGCGGTCGCCGAGGATGCGAGGGCATGGGTGGTGCGAAGGCTGCTGAAGGACGGGGTCGCGATGCTCGCCGCCGGCAATCGCGCCGAGTCGCTGCCGCCGGGCTTCGCAGACGAGGAGAACGCACCGGTTCTGGCCGGTCTGAAGACCTGGGATGACGATCGCGAGAAGGTCCGTGGTGCGAAGTGGGTTGTCGCGGCCGAGACGTTCACGGCCAAGCAACTCGACGAAGCGGCGCATCTTCTTGCTCAGATCTCCGGTGCGGCCCTGATCGTCGTATCGACCGAGCCCACCGGGCTGTCACGTCGAGATCGGCGTACTCGACCGATCTTCCCGGTCTTCCCGGCTCCGACCTCGCCGGCCCTGTTCGTGTCGCACTTGAGAAGTGCGGTCGGCTCCCTACGCCCCGATGTGCCGATCCGTCGCGAGCACTTCGCGCGGTTCGGACTGGACTGGGAGGCCGAGTCCGACGTGCTCGCGAGCCGCCATGCGGAGACGATCCCGCTCGAGGAGAGTTGGTCGCTCGAGATCGACCGAGGACTGGTGGATCTGCTGCGGCGAGAGGACGAGATCTGGCCCGCGATCTTCGTGCGTCATCAGGAAGGCTTCTCGCCTCACCGGGTCGACTTCGAAGCGCCGCTCGATGCCGGGCTGGTTCTCGTGCGAGAGGGGCACCATCTGCGATCGGCCCGTCGATCAGGCCGTTCGGATCGACTCGACCGTCGGCGATTCGCCACCTGGATGACACGCCGCGGTCTCGAGCTGGCTCGGCCCGACCTCGCCTACTTCCGTACGATCCTGCATCGGGGGCTCCGCCAGTCGTTCCGCGCCATCGAACTGATGCCCGGCCCGGATGGAACCCGCATCGTCGCGGAGCCGCTCTCGCCGGACGGCGGAGATCTGGTGCTTCCGATTCGACGGACGAGGATCTCCATTCCGCCGGACGTCTCCCTGCGCAGCCCGCAGGCCATTCGCGCCGTGAACGCCTTCGTGTTCGGGCTGCACGAGTCGTCCACCGCATGCCACGCCCACGAGCGCATCGTTGGACTCGCGCCGTCGGTGTCTGAGCAGACCGGCCTGAGCGATGCGAAGGCGGT
>JBMSXH010000499.1:0-2211 GCA_049425445.1 Phycisphaerales bacterium
GCGCCGAAGGCGGGGGCGCGATGGCGATCCGGTTGGCTCGGGCGGGCGGTGCCGCCGACGCGAAGGCGATCGGCGTCGCGATCGCACTGCCGGCGAGCAGGCAGGAGAACCAGACGCGTGGGGGTCGCAGCATCGGCACGGGGCTCCGGGGCAGGGTCGCCGGTCGGCTCGTGGCCGTCGCGGCGTGTGGCGAGTGACTCGGGAGTGTCGCCCCGATTCGCGGAGGGGCAACCTCGGGATCCGCCTCCGAGGGAGGATTGCCCGGATCCTCGGGGAGATGGGCGGGGTGGGGGTCAGTCGGCGATGGCCGGCACGAACCGGAACGCCCGGGCGTCGAAGAGGCCGCGGTCGCCGAGCTTGAGCGCGGGGATGACCAGCAGCGCCAGAAACGACAGGGTCATGAAGGGTGCTTGCAGCGGCGATCCGAGCGATTGGGCGATCGAGGTGAGGCGCTCGTAGGCGGCGGCGACCTCCTCGGCCGGCCGATCGCTCATGAGTCCCGCGATCGGAAGCGGCAGAACGTCCACGCCGCCGGGATGCGCGACGGCCAGGCCGCCCTTCGCCGCGAACACCGCGTTCACCGCGGCGGAGATCGAGTCGCGATCGGCGCCCGCCGCGACGACGTTGTGCGAGTCGTGGGCGACGCTGCTCGCGATCGCGCCATGGCGAAGCCCGATCCTGCGGACGAACGCGAGCGCCGGCGGCGCAACTTCGTAGCGGTTGCACACCGTCAGCAGCAGCGTGTCGGAGGCCGGATCGGGCTCGAGGATCCCGTCGCGAGGCGCGATCCGAGCCGAGGTCTCGCCGGTCACGATCTCGCCGTCCTCGACCTCGATCGCCCGGACCGTGCGCGGCCCCTCTCGGTCGACTCGAAGGGCGAAGTCCATCGGGTCGAATCGAGCATCGCGGAATCGGTTGGGCGTGGCAGGCGTGGTCGCCTCGACGAGCGAGCGGCCCTCTCGGGCGACGCATCGGCCGGCGATCCAGGTCTCGCGGACACGGAACGAGTCGAGATCGTCGACCACGATGAAGTCGGCGCGATCGCCCGCGCGGAGGAGCCCGGTGGACAGTGCGTAGTGCTCGACGGGCGCGATGCACGCGGCGCGGAGCACGTCGAAGAGATCGAGCCCGTTGGCGAGGCATCGCGCCACGATGCGATCGAGATGCCCCTGAACCAGCGCGTCGGGATGGGTGTCGTCGGTGCAGAGCATGACGCGATCGGGATGCTCGTGGACGATCGGCCACAGCGCATCGTGATTGCGGGCGGCACTGCCCTCACGGATGAGCACCTTCATGCCGGCGGCGATCTTCTCGCGGGCCTCCTCGAGCGTGAAGCACTCGTGGTCGGTCGAGATCCCTGCGTCGGCATAGCGCTGCGCGTCGGCGCCGCGGAGGCCCGGCGCATGGCCATCGATCGGTTTGCCGAGGCGCTTTGCGGCGGCGATCTTCGCCATCACCTCGGGGTCGCCGGAGAGCACCCCGGGCCAGTTCATCATCTCGGAGAGGTATGGAATGCGCGGATCGGCGAGGAGCCGCTCGACCGCCTCGAGGTCGAGGGTTGCGCCGGCTTGCTCGAAGCTCGTGGCGGGCACGCAGCTCGGGGCACCGAAGGCGATCGGCATGCAGGCTCGCGAGGCTTCCTCGAGCATGAAGGCGACGCCTTCCTCGCCGAGCACGTTGGCGATCTCGTGGGGATCGCTCACCGTCGCGACGGTGCCGTGCCGCACCGCCACCCGCGCGAACTCCGCGGGCGGCAGCATGCTGCTTTCGATGTGCACGTGGGCGTCGACGAATCCGGGCAGGATGAAGCCCGGCTCGAGCGGCGCAGACTCGGGCAGCGGCTCGATCGAGGCGATCCGGTCGCCTTCGATCGCGATCAGGGCCGGATGGATCACGCGGCGGTGGAGGTCGACGAGGCGAAGACGGCGTTCAGGCACGAGAGCAGGGTAGCGGGGGATGGACTTGATGGACGGGATGGACTTGATGGACGGGATGGACGGGATGGACTTGATGGACGGGATGGACTTGATGGACGGGATGGACCATGGACAGCACACCGCAATCCGCTGGCCTCATCGCCACACCAGCCGCCGCTACACGCTGCAGCGCTTCGCCCTCCGGGTCCATCACGTCCATTCAGTCCATCAGGTCCATGGAACCGCCCGCCGAGCGAAGCGAGCGCCAACCGCGTGACGTGGCCCGCGCCCGAAG
>JBMSXH010000500.1:0-2203 GCA_049425445.1 Phycisphaerales bacterium
GGCTGTCGCGGTAGTCGACGAGCGGCTCCTGCACCGAGAGCAGCGAATGGAACGCATGGCCGGCCTCGTGGATCATCGTCGTGAGATCGCGGTGGAGTCCCGCGGCGTTCATGAAGATGAACGGGCGACCGCTTCGCTGGCGCTGGTACTGGTAGCCGCCAGGAGCCTTGCCCTTGCGGCTGTCGAGATCGAGGCAGTCGCCCTCTCGGAGGGTGTCGAAGAGTCGGCCGAGCTCCGCGTCGAGGCGATGGAAGGCGCGTGAACTCCGCTCGACGAGATCATCCGCCCCTTCGAAGGGCTTGAGCGGATCTCGTCCGTGCAGATCGACCTTCTGGTCCCACGGTCGCAGCGGATCGACGCCGAGGATCTCCGCTCGTTCGGCGTCGAGACGCCGCAGGAGCGGCACGCAGACCTCCTCGACGCCGGAATGGAAGCGCTCGCAGTCCGACGGCTCGTAGTCGAACCGCAGCATGCGACGATGCTGGTAGTCGCGGAAGTTGTCGAAGCCCGCGTTGCGGGCGATCCGCTCGCGAATCCCGATCATCCGATCGAAGATCTCGTCGATCCGGTCCGCGTCGGCGAGTCGACGCTCGCTCGAGAGCCGCCACGCCCGCTCCCGCACGTCGCGATCGGTCGACTGCTGGAACCGGGCCATCTGCGGCATGGTCCGTTCGGCGCCGTCGAACTCGACGGTCATCGCGCCGATGATCTCCTGGTACTGCGTGCCGAGGCGGGTGAGCTCGGTCTCGAGCGGAAGGTTCTCCTCGCGGAAGAGCTCGACCGAGGCCTTGAGCCCGCGGATCAGGACGCCGTAGCGACTCGAGTCGAGCCGCGACACGTGCTCGCACTCGACGATCCGCTTCGCGAGTTCGAAGCTCGCCTTGCGGATCTTCGGCTCCACGTGCTCGACGAAGTCGAGGAACGCCTTCTTGGCGTCGGCGTCCTCGGTGTACCGGGTCTGCTGGATGTAGAGGTTGGCCTCGGCCTCGCCCGCCGCGGCCGCGAGTTCGCTGCGATCGAGCATCAGCTTCTCGAGGCACTTCTCGCAGCGCAGCGGTCGCGCCATGAGCGCGGCGTAGAGCGGCTCGAGGTTCTCCCAGCGAGTGCAGTCGAGATCGGCGGGAACGAAGTCGGTGACGGGGGTGCGCATGATCGGAGCAGCCTCCAGAGGCGTTGCGGTCGTCTTGCGACCGAAACTCGCCAGGATCTGATCATAAAGGGCGACCGAGGCCGGTCTCGATCGGTCTCGGGTTTTCTCGATGCGCACGAGGGATTCCGACCCGCGCCCACCAGCCCGGTGTCACTCGATGACCGTTGCCGGCGGAGGCTCCGAAGCCTGCACGAAGATCGCGGGGGTTCCGAGTCGCTCCTCGACCGCCGTCGCGAGGGCCCGCGCGTGCAGGTCGTCGTCGCAGAGGACGAAGAGGGTCGAGCCGCTTCCGCTCACGTGTGCCGGTCGTTCCGCGACGTTCGACAACTCGTCGCGGAGCTCTCGGAGCCCATCGGCCTCGAGACACGCGGCTTCGGCGAGGTCGTTGAAGGGCGAATGCGGCTGCAGCCCGAACGAAAGCATGGAACGGACCCGATCCGGATCGAGGCGCGGGTCGGGAAGCTGGTCGAAGCGGCGATAGATCGGTCCGGTCGGACAGGCGATCTCCGGAAGCAGCAGCACGGCGTGGAGGGACGGCAGCGACGGAAGGCGCTCGATGCGATCGCCGACTCCTTCGACGATCGCGCTGCCGCCATCGAGCAGGAAGGGCACATCCGATCCGAGGCTCGACGCCACGGCGTGCGTCGTCTCGCGATCGAGGCCAAGCCCGAACAGCGCATCGACCGCTCGGATCATCGCGGCCGCATCGGAGCTTCCGCCGCCGAGCCCGCCGCCGACCGGAATGCGCTTTCGAAGCCGCATCTGCAGAGGCAGCGGTCGTCCGACCAGACGCTCGATCGCGAGATGCGCCCGCACCGCGAGATCCTTCGCGATCGACCAGTCGATCGGCGAACGGCGACGCGCCTCGGGATGCCACTCGATCGCGTAGCGGGAGAGACTTCCCTCGGGAAGCCGCGCGAGTTGAAGGTCGTCGAAGAGATCGATCGTGACCATCCAACTCGAGATGGGGTGCATGCGATCGGCGTTGGGCGGGCCCACGGAGAGCGCGAGGTTCAGTTTCGCGGGCGCGGCGACTCGGACGGCGGAGGGCAT
>JBMSXH010000501.1:0-2199 GCA_049425445.1 Phycisphaerales bacterium
GTCGCTCGACGCGATCGCGAAGCGGCGATCGCGATGCTGCAGCGGACCTTCGAGGATTCGCGTGATCCGATCCTTCGCCGTCTCGCAGGCTTCGAGGCGGTGAAGCACCTCGATGCCGAGGCCCGCTACGAGGAGGCGTTCGCCCTCGCCACGCGGGTGCACGAGGCCACCACGCCGCGCTACGACCTTGGCGAACTCGAGCAGGACCTCGCCGAGCAGCGACGCCGGCTTGCGGCCGGACGAGGTTCGTTTCCCGCACGGGCCGAGCCGGTCGACGGCACCGCGATCGTGGTCGCGTTGCCGCGAAGCGGAACCACCCTGCTCGAGCAGATGCTCGATCGCCATCCGAAGGTCGCCGGCATCGGCGAGTACGAGGGCGTCTTCGAGGTTGGCGAGTCGCTCGCGGCGGCGGCGCATTGGCCGAGCCGCATGCTCGGTCTCGGCACCATCGAGGCCCGCTCGTTGGCCGAGGCGTATCGAGCCGGGGCGAAGGCCCGTGCGAGGCCGGACGCCTCCTGGACGTTCGACAAGACGCTGCTCGCGTGGCGCTGGCTTCCCGCGATCGCCGCGGTGCTGCCCGGCGCGCGGCTGCTACGTCTTGTCCGCGATCCGCGCGATGCCGCGATCAGCATGTTCCTCTCGAACTTCCATCCGCGGACCTGGGGCGCAACCGCGAGCCTCGACTCGATTCGTCGCATCGTCGAACTCGAGCGGGCGATCGTGCCCGAGGCGCTGGCGATCCTCGGCCTTCGGCACGTCTCGCTGACCTACGAGTCGCTGGTGGCCGACGCCCGCGCCGAGATGGCCCGTTGCCTCGAACTGCTCGGACTCCCGTTCGACGAGGCCGTGATGTCGCCGGAGCGGAATGAACGCACCGTCCTGACCCTGAGTCACGAGCAGGTGCGGCGCCCGATCAACGCCTCGAGCATCGGGCGGTGGAGGAACTACGCGTTCGCCTTCGACGATCGGTGGGCGGCGCTCGCCGAGAGCGCCTGACGTTCGGGCGTCAGGGCATCAGCCAGCCGAGCGAGCCGAGGTCTTCGCCGATCCGCTTCGCGAGGTGCGCGTTCGACTCCCGAAGTCCGGGCACCTCGGCGAGCCTGGCGTCGACAAGGGCTGCGGCCGCCCGCCGACGCGACGCTTCGAGGAGCGGCGAGGCGACTCGGGCCGCGATGGAGGCGGCAGCGCCGGACAGCCTCGCAAGGCTCGGGCTTGGAAACGGCGGCGCTCGGTGGAGCGTGCTGCGGACGCACCAGAAGTTCACGCGGCGCTGCAGCGAGGCTGCGACGAAGCCCGGCGAGGCGTAGACCCGTTCGTCGGGGCGATCGGGGGTCGGAATGGGCGTGCCGAGGAAGGCGCCGATGCGATCGAGGAAGTCGCGAGGATCGCGTCGCAGGTGGTCGTAGGGAATCGCGAGAATCCGATCGCGCCCGAAGCGACGGTCGAGACTCTCGACAAGGCGGTCGAAGCGGAGATACGACGGATCGAAGCAGGGGGCTCGATGATCGCCGTGTTCCGGCGCACGCAGGTAGTCGCGAAGCGATGCAGGACCGCCGATGCGCACGTACTGCAGCCAGAGGCTTCGCACGAGGTCCCGCTGCTCCCGCAGCACGAGCAGCACCTTCGCTTCGGGAAGCACCGCTGCGAGCCGATCGAAGGTCCGGTGGGCGTCGAACCACCCGGAGTGCGGATTGCCCGAGAAGCGCTCGTTGGAGAGGACCGGCACGCCGCCGGCGTTCCGCACGGCGTCGAGGCGATCGGCAAGCCACCGCCGCACCGCGTCGGCGTCGAAGTCCTCCTCGCGGGCAAGCACGATGCGTCGAGCCGACTCGGCCCGGTCGGGCACGATCGGTGTCGGGCGACCGTCGCGTCCATCGAAGACCCGCTGCTGCAGCCAGGTCGAGCCGGTTCGATGAAGACCCAGGTGCAGGAGCACGGCGCGGGACATGGAGGGAGTATCGGATGGGCAGAAGCTGAGGAGAAGAGGAGAAGAGGAGAAGAGGAGACGAACCTTGGGACCGCCGCCCGCATCAGGTGCAGCGCTTCGCCCTCCGGGTCCATCCCGTCCATCCCGTCCAAACGACCGCCCGCCGAGCGAAGCGAGCGATCACCGTGTGACGTGGCCCGCCCTCCACGACTCCTCACCACCCCGTAGCATGCTCGCCCCATGTGGCAGCCACTGCTCATGCTCGTGGTCAG
>JBMSXH010000502.1:0-2196 GCA_049425445.1 Phycisphaerales bacterium
TCGACGCCGGCGGCTTGAAGCCCTTGACCTGCTCGAAGAGGGTGCGGGTTCGCTTCAGGAGCTCCGGGTAGTCGCCCCCCTCGAACACCTTGTAGACGAGGGTGCCTCCCGGGCGCAGCCACTGCCCGACCCGATCGAGCAGGTCGTGGCAGAGTCGCGCCGAGCGAGCCTGATCGCCGGATGGATCGCCGGTGGTGTCGGGCGCCATGTCCGAGAGCACGACGTCGAAGGGGCGACCGCCGAGCGACTCGAGTTCGATCTCGCGAAGGTCCGCCGTGAGCACCCGCGCCTGCGGCGGCAGGCCGGCCGGATCGATCGCCTTCAGGTCGAACCCGATCACCTCGCCATTTGGTCCAACCGCGGCGGCCGCGACCTGCGTCCACGAGCCAGGCGCTGCGCCCACGTCGAGCACCCGCATGCCGCGTCGAAGCACGCGCTTGCGGCGATCGATCTCGAGCAGCTTGAAGGCCGCGCGGGACCGGTATCCCTGCGCCTTCGCCTCGCGGAACCAGTGGTCCTGGACTTCCTTCACCGACGAAGGGTAACTCGTTCGCGACCGGATCGGAGCCGCGCGGCCTCAACGGTTGTGGGCTTGGAACTCCGCGCTGCCCACCGGATCGGAGACGACCGACACCGAGATGTCTCCCTCGGTCGTGCGGATCAGCACCTGATTCTCGCCGCCGTTGAGCGTTGCGAGGGTGCGGTTGGAACGGTTGTTCGGATCGGCACCCATCCACCGTCCGTATCGGCAATGGGTCGACACCGTGCCGCCGATCGTCTCGAGGTCGAACTCGCCGGTCGACTCGGCTCGGATCCGGTACTCGACGTCTCCCTCGCGATTCATGATCGAGACGCTGTCCCGCATCGGCCAAGGCGTGGCCACGCTCACGTTGCCGTGGGAACTCACGACGTCGATCGAACCGCGATTCTCGAGGATCTGGACGTCGCCCCGGTTCGTTCGGACGCGCACGTCGCCGAGTTCGGGGGTCTCGATGCGGACGTTCGCCCGTCCGAGCACCGTCTCGGTGCCGCTGGAGTTGGTGCGGACGACCACGATCTCTTCGCCGCTATCGCCGCGTTCGAGGGAGACGGTGTAGTCGATGAGGTCCAGAGCTCGACCGGCATCGCCATACCTCGGGAATCCGTGCCGCGAAGCGCGTTCGACCGTGACGAGCGTCTCGGAGAGGTTCTTGTTGGCCTTGACGAGGACCGAGCCGGCGAAGGAGTCGAGATCGATCGAGACGGTGCCCGAGGTCTGAAGCCGGATGGTCTCGTCGGTCTCCCACCGCATTCCGCGCGTCGCGCGGGAAACGTCGTGCAGGCCACCGATCACCACATCGTCGGGTTGTCCTGGCGCGCAGGCTGCGACCGCCGCCGCGAGCGAGGCAAGCAGGGCGGTTCGAAGAGCGGTTCGGGCATGGCGTGGAAGCATGGGGCGGCCTCGGGGGACGACTCGGGACGGACTGATGGGCGCCGGAGCGCGAAGAGTCGGGAATATCGGCACGCCGGGTGATCGCTTGGAACTTTGCGGTCCCGGTGAGCGCTCTCGACGAGGACTGGTGCCGATCCTCGGACTCGGCGACCATATCGGACCCGTCTCGCCGTTGGCGGAGTCCCCGTCGGACCCTCGACCCCATGTGCCCGATCCACAGCCTCGACATGACGACCTTCCGACACCCCGCAAGGCGCCGGATGCTCTCGAAGGTGCTCATGGCCCTCGCCGCGCTCCCGACGCTCCAAGCCGCCGCCCTCCTCGAGGATCCGCCGCCGACCGACCGGTTCGTGGTCCGAATGCCGGACTCGGTTCCGACGCCATCCGCCGGCGATGGCGAGCTGTTGCTGCTGTTCGTTCCGGCGGCTCGACAGGAGAGCGACACGCCTGCCAGCGGGCCGTTCTGGCCCCGGCCTCATCCGCTCGGAGCGACGACGGTGCGGCCGAGGGCGGGCGATTCGATCGAACTGCGGTCGGCGATCGCGATCTCGGATCCGAAGGGACCATTGACGGCCTCGACCTTGGGCGGAAGCGAAGGTGCCGGCGGTCCAACGGCCTCGGCCGCTCCGCAAGCTCGTTGGTATCCCGACGACCCCTCGACCTTCGAGGGCGCGTTTCGGATCCAGGCGATCTTCCGGCCGAGGATGGCCGACCCGAACCCGGACGGTGATCTGGAGTGGCGAAGCGAGGTGACGACCGTCGCG
>JBMSXH010000503.1:0-2185 GCA_049425445.1 Phycisphaerales bacterium
CTGCTGGAGCGAAGGCTCGACCGCAAAGGCGTTCCCGTCGGGGGCGAGGAACTCGTCGCGGAAGGTGAGCGGCGTCCAGCTCCGCTCCACGACGATGCTCTCGCGAAGGCCGGGGAGACCCCACGCCTCGAGCCAGGCGAGCGTGCGATCGCGCATGCGCGGTTCGGCCTCGCGCCAGTCGTCGCCCGAGCGGAGGTTCGGGACAGGGAGGAGGATGGCGATCGAGTCTCCGCCCTCGGGGGCCATCGCCGGCTCGGTGCGCGACGGGGCATGGATGTAGACGGCGTTGCTGCGCGGCATGCGTCGGTCACGTGTCACGTCCTTGATGAAGCCGTGATAGTCGTCGCCGACCACCAGCGTGTGGTGCAGCAGCTTCTCGAACTTCCTGTTCGTGCCGAGGTACATCATGTGTGCCGACATGGTGGTGCGGAGCGGTCGCAGTCGCCACGGGAAGGCATCGGGCACGTCGGGGAGGAGCGCGTCTCGAGCCGTGACGTCGCCGTTGTAGATCACGAGATCCGCGTCGTGCACGGCTCCATCCGACGTGCGCACACCGGTGGCCTTTCCGTTCCGGTGAAGGATCTGATCCACCTTGTTGTTGACGAGAATGCTCCCGCCGCCCTTCTTGATGATCTTGGCGAACGCCTCGATGATACTGTAGACGCCGCCCTCGGTGTACCAGATCCCATCCGCGATCTGCAGGTAGGCGAGTGCCGAGTAGATGGCAGGGACGCGACTCGGATCGCCCCCGATGAAGAGCGAGTGGAATCCGAACGCCTGCTGCACATGCGGCTCCTTGAAGAACTTGCCGACCCAGCCTTCGAGGAAGCGGATCGCATCGAGCTTCGCCATCGTCGGAAGGAGCTTGATGAAATCGGCAAGCTTTAGGAAGTTCTGTCGACCAGAGACAAGGATCCCGTTCCGATGGATGTCGCCTGACGCTCGCAAGAAGGCGTCGAGCTGCGTCGCATCGGTGGGCGAGAACTTCTCGATCTCTGCGCGAAGCGCCGCCTGGTCGCTCCCGAAGTCGAAGTGACGATCGTCGTCCGTCCAGAAGATCCGATACCCGGGTTGCAGCTGGCGGAGCGTGACGTGGTCGGCCATCTTCTCGCCTGCGGCGGCGAAGACCTCTTCAAAGAGCCACGGCATCGTGATCAGTGAGGGGCCAGTGTCAAAGGTATAACCACCCTCGCGGATGCGCGAGGCGCGTCCGCCGATCTCGCCGCGTGCCTCAAGGATGGTGACCTGCCAGCCATCGGAGAGGAGTCGGATCGCCGTGGAGAGCCCGCCGAAGCCGCTCCCCACGATGATCGCCCGTCGCCCTTGCGTCACTCGCCCCTCCATGTTGCGCCTCGTCGCGGCGCCGCCCGCCTACCGCGGGGTCTCCTCGGTATCGTACGCGCCGCAGGAGGGAGGGGTCAGATTGACGAACCCCCCCTTGCGGGATGATGATCCCCCTCCGTGGATCGGGACCCCTCCGGGTCCCGCGAGCCCCCGACCTGGAGGTGGAGATGAAGGCTGAAGAGATCCTCGCCGGAGCACTCGTGACCGAGTTCGACCCGGGGACCGCCTCAGACCGTGCCTTCCGCGAGAGCGCCGCACTCCCTCCCGGCGGCGATGATGCCGCCGTTCGGTCCGTCGACCGAGCCGCCGCCCTCCTTGTTGCACTCGGCGACGCCGACGGTGCCGCATCCGTCACCGACCTCTCCCACGCGCTCGACCTTCACAAGTCGACGGTGAGCCGCCTCCTCTCCACACTCGAACGACGCGGCCTTGTGGAACAGGATCGGGAGAGCGGTCACTTCCGACTCGGCGTCGGCATCATCCGGCTCGCGCAGAGCGCAGAGCGCACGCTGGACATTCGCACCATTGCGCAATCCGAACTCGAAGCGCTGGCCAAGGCGACGCACGAAACGGTGAGCCTCGAGGTCTTCGACGGCGTCGGAGCTGCGGTGGCGATCTGCCAGATCGACGGACCGAACCTGACGCCGATGCCGGATATCACCGGACGACCGGTCGCGATGCACGCGATCGCGGCGGGGAAGGTGCTCCTCGCGTCGCTGCCAGAGCGGACGGTGCTCTCCATTGCGCGCCGCGGCCTGGTGCAGTACACGCCACGAACGATCACCGACCCGCGTGCACTCCTCGAAGAGTTGGCGCTGGTGCGACGACGCGGGTACGCCGT
>JBMSXH010000504.1:0-2180 GCA_049425445.1 Phycisphaerales bacterium
CGAGCAGGAATCGGGTTCGGCTGTGCTGATGCGGCTGGAAGACGCAGATCAGGCGTCGAGGTCGGTGATGCTCGCGAAGCGCCGCGAGCGTCGTCGAGCATTCGGTCGGATGATGGCCGTAGTCGTCGACGACGAGCGCCTCGCCGCTGCGGATCGAACGACGCCCGAGCACCTGCATCCGCCGCTCGAGTCCCGGGAACGACTCGATCGCCGTGACGATGCCCTCCGGAGTCGCGCCGAGCGAGCGGGCGAGGACGGCGGCGGCGGAGACGTTGAGCGAGGTGTGGCGACCCGGGAGCGGATTGCGCCAGCGGAGCGGCGAGTGTTCGCGGTGGTGAAGCACGACCTCGCCGTCCCGCTCCTCGACACGCCAGTCCGCCTCCGTCGATCGACCGAAGGTCTCGACGCCGCATTCGAGGCCGGCGGCGATCCGTTCGCGGTGCGCGCCCTCGTGGGCGATCAGCAGGAGTCCACCCGCCGAGGCCGGCGGCAGCAGCGAGGCGAAGCTGCGGAAGGTCTCGACGATCTCCTCGAGGTCGCGGAAGGCGTCGAGATGATCCTCCTCGACGTTGTTGATGAGCGCCATCGTCGGGCGGTGGTGGAGGAAGGAGCGGCGATACTCGCACGCCTCCGCCACCAGAATCCCGGGACGGCCGAAGAGCGGACCCGTGGGGATCCGGTCGCTTCCGACCCGCGCGCTCCCGGTGGCGAGGCCCCGAACCGACTCGCTCCGGCCCGGACGCGCGACCTCGAACGAGGGGCAGCGCGCGCCGACGATCACCGCCGGGTCGAGGCCGTTCTCGAGCAGGATGTGCCCGAGCAGGCTGGTGGTGGTGCTCTTGCCGTGGGTGCCCGCGATGCAGACCGCGGTGCGGCCGGCCTGCAGACGACCAAGGGCCTCGGCGTAGCCGATCGACTCGATCCCGCGCTTCCGGGCCGCGACGAGCGTCGGGTGGTCTGGAGCCACGGCGGCCGAGGCGACCACCAGATCCACTCCCGCCGGCAACTCGGCTGGCTCGTGCACCGAGATCGCGATGCCGGCGCCTGCGAGGCGATCCAGGACCACGGAGGCGGTGCGGTCTTCTCCGGAGCAGCGGCAGCCGCCCGCGGCGAGCATCGCCGCGAGGCCGCTCATGCCGGAACCGCCGATGCCGATGAAGTGGATCGAAGGCATCGCCGAGCCGAGGGCGTGGCTGCCGAGCATGCGAGTCCGGATCGTCTCGCGGGCCGGGTCCGCCGAGGCGACCGGCGTCGAGACGGAGTTGTGGTTCGGCGAAAGCGGGGCGAGGTGGGTGGCGTTCGCGGCGGCAGCGGTCGTCACGGTGCGAGTGTATCGGTCGATGGCGACGCCATGGAACAGAAGCACGGGCCGGCGTCTCTCCGCGACGTCGACGCGGTCGCCTCTACAATCCGCCCCATGAGCGAGGGCGGTCATGGTGGAAGCGACGCGATCCGGGCCCAGGTGCTCATCGTCGACGACGAGGCCGAGCACGCCGAGGCGATGGCCGAGGCGTTGCGGAGGCCCGGGCACGTCTGCACCATCGTGAACGGCCTGGCGTCGGCGGAGGAGGAACTGCGTCACGGCGGCTTCGACGTCGTCGTCACCGACCTCGTGATGGAGTCCGAGGCCGCCGGGCTCGAGGTGCTTCGGCTCGCCCGGGAACTTCAGCCCGATGCCGAGACCATCATGGTCACCGCCCACGGCGACGTTCCCACCGCGAAGGCCGCACTGCAGGGGGGCGCCTACGACTTCATCGAGAAGCCGCTCGACCTCGTGGTGTTCCGAAACCTCGTCGGCCGCGCCGCGGAGACGGTGTTCCTCCGGACCCGCAATCGGCGCCTCGAAGGGCAGGTCGATGCGGCGTACGGCTTCGAGGGAATCATCGGGAACTCGTCGGGGATCCGCGACGTCGTCGGGGCGATTCGGCGGGTGGCGCCGAGTTCGATCCCCGTGCTCGTGACCGGCGAGAGCGGCACCGGGAAGGAACTCGTGGCCGCGGCGATCCACCGCCTCTCCCGCCGCGCCGAGCGCCGCTACGTCACCTTCAATGCCGCGGGCCAGAGCGAATCGCTGCTCGAGGACCAGCTCTTCGGGCACGTTCGCGGCGCGTTCACCGGCGCCGATCGCGATCGCGAGGGCGTCTTCGAGTACGCCGACCGCGGCACGGTGTTCCTCGACG
>JBMSXH010000505.1:0-2170 GCA_049425445.1 Phycisphaerales bacterium
TCGATCGACAGCACGATCTCCCCGGCGGTCGCACCGATGGCCGCGGGCAACGAGGCGATCGAGACGGCACCTTCGGCACCGTAGACCGCATCCACCTCGAGCAGGCTCTGCAGCGACGAGTACCCGAGGTTGTGGACCGCGATCGCGATCGTCGACACGCCGCTCGACGGCACCTCGACCGACATCGAGATCTCCGAGACCGGCTTCTTCGCCGCAAGCGACGGTCGGGACGGCATCACGACCTCGGCGATGGCCTGCAGCGGAAAGACCGCGTTCGCGACCTGGCCCGACGCCCGGGCCTCGATCAGCACCTCGATCTCGCCTGCGGAGGAGGTGTCGAGCCAGACCTCCGCCGCGGCGATGCCTGGGGAGAGGGGAGCGAAGACGGTTTCCGTTCCGGTCGCGCCGTCGATCGCAACCACCTCGACCTCGATCGGGAGACTTGCGAAGGAAGTCTCCGCCGGCGCATTGTTCGAGACCCGCACCTCGACGGGCATCGGCGTGCCGCGAATCACCCGGCCGATCGCGTCGTCCACGCTCGCCACGAGGATTCCCGGAAGTCGCAGGTCGGCCGCGACGGGGAGATGGTCGCTCGCGTCGAAGAGCGCGTCGGCGAGGGCGTTCGACCGTGCGATCTCGCCGGGGAAGTAGGAGTTGTTCCCCGCGTTGATCGCGACATCGAAGTGGTTGCCGTCGTTGCCGACGCTTCGGTAGGTGCCGCCGATGAGGTCGAGCCCTTCGCCGTCCACCAGCGAGGCCGCGACCAGTTGGAAGTCGAATCGGTCGTCCATCGCACCGCCGACGAGTCCACCGGCCGAGACGTCCCGGGGCGACTGCGAGTGCTTGATCGCGTTGCCGCCGCCGGACCACGATCCCGAGCCTAAGGGATCGGTGAGCGATGCGGCACCGGGCGCGAGGAGTGCGAGATAGGCCTCCTCGGTGTTCGAGTAGAGATTGAGGTCGCCCACGAGCATCGTGCGCGATCCCGCGGGCAGGCTCTGCATGTCCGCACGAAGCGCCTCGGCTCCGGCGAGGCGAGCCTCGCGGCTTGCGGCGTCGTTGCTCGCCTTGAGATGGGCGCCGTAGATCCAGAGCGTGCCGATCGACTCGGGATATCCCACGAGCCGCATCTGCCAGCGATCGCTGTCGCGGCCGGCGCCGGTGGCGATGTCACGATGGCCGGACGGGACCTCCATCAGCAGATCGGGTCGATAGAAGAGCGCCACCGCGCCGCCCGCACCATCCTCCGAAGGCGACGAGGTGTAGGGCGCCCGGACGTACTCGACACCCGGCGCTGCGGCGTTCTCGACGAGCGACTCGACCTCCGCGAGCGATCCGGACGTGACCTCCTGAAAGACCATCGCCGCGGGCGCGACCGCGAAGCCGGGGCGATCGTCCTCCGCGAGCGTCGCCAGAACCTCCTCGATCGCGATGGGATCGCCGTTGAGCCTCGCGAGGTTCCACGTCACCACGCGAACCTGCGCCGACGCGACCGCGGCGA
The DNA here is from genome assembly GCA_049425445.1 of Phycisphaerales bacterium. Classification (GTDB taxonomy): domain Bacteria; phylum Planctomycetota; class Phycisphaerae; order Phycisphaerales; family SM1A02; genus VGXO01. Next base: position 1,502 of record JBMSXH010000505.1, read on the forward strand.
TCGCGAGCGACACGCCACCCGCGGTCGCGAGGACTCGCCATCGACGCCAAGGCTTCTCGATCCGGCGATTCCCTGGCTCCAAGGCGGCGTTCCTCTCGGCATGCGCCGCCGGCCTCGCGCCGTGGCTCGCACCCAATGCGGGATCGGACGTGGAGATCGCGGCACCGCGAGTCCTCCACCGGTCCAACGTGGCGTCGTGGTCTCCGGTTCGAGCATAGATCGAGGTGGAGCGGAGACCAGCGACCGTAGCCCATCCCGACGAAGACGGCGCGATTCCGAACGCCCGAAAACCATGACCCGTCTCAGGCCGCAGGGGGCGGATCGGCTCCGCGGTCCGCCGAGACGATCCCGAGCACGCGGGCGAGGTGCTCCATGCGACGACTCTCCATACGGGAAATCGACCGCCCCCAGCGACCGAGCACGGGCGTTGCGCGTGGAGATCCGAGTTCGCCGCCGACGAGCCGCCATCCCGACGGGCAGATCGGCTTGTTCCAAGCGACCGATGCCCGCGACATCGCCCCGCCGCCGCCACGGCTCCGACCGTCGACGTCAGCGGCGATCTCAGCCCTCCCGGAACGGCGTCTCTCCCGATTGCGCTTCATGATCTTCCTCCGAAGGTGCGACCGTCGAGCACCGGCCTGCGGGGCGGGGAGCGTGTCGCTCGCGTCC
>JBMSXH010000506.1:0-2166 GCA_049425445.1 Phycisphaerales bacterium
AGCCTCGAATGGCCGCCGTTGGGCTCGATGCTCCGATCACCTCGACGAGGACGCGCTTGAGGCGACGCCCGTCGAACTCGCCGTAGAAGACCTGCTCCCACGGGCCGACGTCGAGGCGGCCCTTGGTGATCGCGACGACGACCTCGCGGCTCGCGGAGAGCCTCGGCGTTTCTCCGCACACCGTCGCGACGCTCGTCAAGCGGCTCTACGCCAAGCTCGGCATCCGTTCGCGCCGGGACCTCGCGAGGCGCCTTGGGATGCGGGGTGGTCCGGCGCTACCGTGACGGACCCCGGCCCTCCAAGTCGTCCACGGTCAGCCAACCGCGCATGTCCGACTCCCGCGACGCACTCGACCTCCGTGAACCCGGCCTTGCCGACGTGCTCGGCGACGTCGATGCGCTCTCGCTCTGGGAACTCCTGCGGCGAAGCGGTCAGGCGCTCGATGCCGACGAGCTCGCGGCTCGTTCGCGGATGCGTCTCGCGATGGTGCAGGAACGTCTCGATCGACTCGGCGAGGCGGGACTCGTCGAGCGGCTGCGGGCGACCGCGCGACGTCCGCGGATCCGCTGGCGGGTGACCCGCGAGGCGATCGTGGTGGGCTATCGCGAGAACGATCCCGTGGACGAGGCCCTCAACGACTCGATCGGCGAACTCTTCGGCATCGAGCGTCGCGAGGTGATCCGGCGTCATCTCCGATCGCCCGACGAGGGCGAGCGCGTGGACGATCGCTGGAATCGAGCGTGGTGCGGCCGGCTCTCGCGCGAGGAGATCCGTTCGCTGTGGGATCTCCTGCAGCGATTCGAGCGTCTGTATCTCGCAAGCGCGAACCGGGCCGCGGCGGAACTCGGCGACGATCCGTTCTGCACCCATCACCTCGAGTTCCAGTTCGGACCGCTCGCCGAGGGCGTGCTTCCGTTGCCGGAGATCCTGGTGGAGCCTTGGGACGCGGCGAGACGACCGGTGTGGAGGCGGTGGCTTCTCGGGACGCCGGCTCCACGCCTGACCAAGCCGCTGCGATCGCTGACCGAACGAGAGCGCGAGGTCGCGGTGCAACTGGCGGGTCGTGCGAGCCGCGAGGCGATCGCCGAGACCCTCGGCCTTTCGAAGCGCACGCTGATCGAGTTGGTCCGCCGCGTCGAGTCGAAGCTCGGCATCCGTGGTCGCCGCGAGCTTCGCGACCTGCTCGGGCCGATCCCCGATCGGGACGAACCTTCCGCGGGGGCGAGGGCCGCCGGGCGATCGGCGAAGCATGCCGCGAAGGAGGCACCGCACGAGACGATCGAGGTCCTTGACCTTCGCCTGCCGCGGCTCGCGGAGGCGATCGGCTCGCCCGAGCCTCTCGCGATCTGGGAGCTGCTGCGCCGGTTCGCACGCCCCGCGTCGATCGCGGAACTGGTTCGGGTCTCCGGGCTTCCGCCTGCGGCGGTGCGATCGGCGCTCGAGGCGCTCGAGGCGCCGGGCCGCGGCGTGCTGGTCGAGCGGCTGAAGGCTTCGCGCGGGTCAGGTCATCCGAGGTGGCGTTCGACGCGGGAGACGATCGTCGTCGGTTGCCGGCTCGACGATCCCGAAGACGCGGCGGCGCTCGACCCGATCGCGAGGATCCACTTCGAGGAGAGTCGCGCGGCGATCGGCCGGCACGCAAAGACCTTCAGGAGTCTGGCGCCGCACGAGTTCATGGTGAGAAGCATGCACGCAGGTTCGTTCAACCGCGAGGAACTCCATCGCATCCGCGAGGTGATCGAGGAGGTCGAACGGGTCTGCCGCCGATCGGGCCGCCGCCACCGGGAGATCGAGGCCGATGAAGGGCAGCGGTGCATCTCCCACGTCTTGCTCCATCTCGAGCCGCTCTCGCCCGGCGTGCTGCCGACGCCCACCATGCAGGTGCTCGGCGGGTCGTTGGCGAACGAGACCGCGAACTCGCTCCCGCAACGGTTTGCGATGCTCTCCGTCCGCGAGCGGCAGGTGGCGTACGGCCTGACGGAGGGAAGGACGCAGCGCGAGATCGCCGCTCTGATCGGAATCTCGCTCCACACCGTCGTCACGCTCACGCGGCGCTGCTACGCCAAGTTGGGCGTGCGTTCGAAGGCCGCGATGATCGAGGCGATGGGGCTGGCGACCGACGCGGACCGATCGGACGGCGCGGAGAGGCGATCTCAGCCGATCCGA
>JBMSXH010000507.1:0-2163 GCA_049425445.1 Phycisphaerales bacterium
GCGGTGGCGGTCTGGGGAAAGCTCTCCGCGAGCACGGCAGAAGGCTGCTCGCGCACGACCATCTCCGCCCGGGCCGGGCTGGTCGGATCGTCGGTTCGCTCGGGAATCGTGCCGAGCACTCGACAACCGGGAATGGCGGCCAGATCGCTCGGATACTTCACTCGCTGATCGAGGAACTCCTTGGCGAAGAGGAACCCGAACGTGAGTCCCACGAGGCCGATCATCGTCAGCGGGACGATCACGTAGATCTTCGGGAAGGCGGTCTCGCGAGGCGTGGTGGCCCTCTGGGCGATCGTCACGGCCCGCGCCGATTCACGTCGGCGGAACTGCTCCAACTCGCTGATCTGACGGGCGCCGTCGGTGCGCTCGGTCTCCAGGCGCTCCTTGCGGGCCTGTTTCGCCTCGAGCTCCGCCATGTCGGCCGCAAGGGTCTTGAGCCTGGCCTCCTGGACCTCGAAGTCCTTGTCGAGGCTCTCGAGAAGGCCGGTGTAGCTCTCGATCTGATCGGTGACTTCCTTGAAGTCCGCGGTGAGATTGCGCTGGATGATCGAGTCGATGGCGGAGTTCCGTTCGCTCTCCGCGGAGCGAACCATCTGGTCGATGGCGCGGACCTCCGGATGGTCCGGGCTGAACCGCTCCCGCGAGGTCGACTGCCTCATGCGGAGGTTCCGCAGCTCGCTGGAGACCCGCATGACCTCGGGATCGGCCTCCGCGAGGCGACGGTCGTCGGACGAAGGCTCGAGCGTGCCCTGCAGCTTCGCTTGGGTCTGATTGCGCCGCGCGACCAGCAGGGAGAGCATCGACTTGGTCTCGTTGATGCGCAGACCGAGGTTCTGGATCGCCGTCCGCCCCTGGTCGAGGCGTTCGTCGAGCGCGGTGATGTTGTTCTGGGAGATGAAGGTCGCGATGTCGTTGCCGAGAAGCGTCAGCTGGCGATCGATCTCCTTCTCTCGGTCGCGCAGCAGCCGGAGGTCGCTCGCGAATCTGGCGTTCTCCTCGGCCGACTTGGACTCCATGTAGGTGTCGGCGATGCGATTGAGCACCACCGGAACGTCGGCCGCATCGCTCGCGGACCAGCCCAGCGTGAAGTAGAGGGTGTCGCGCTGGTGGCCGGCACCGAGGTCCTCCTCGAGCTCGTCGACCGCGTCGTCGATCACGAACGCGCCGGATGCATCGCGGAACCACTCGCTCCACTTGGTCTGCTCGATGTCCCGCCCGCGCATCGCCCGCGTCAGGATGTCCCGGCTGGTGAGGCGTGCCGCCTCGGTCTGGGCCATGCGGACCACGATGTCCTCGTTGCGGCTGTCGATCGCCATGAGGTCCTCGGTGCCGCTGACGACGGGCGGAAGCTCGAAGTAGACGGTGCCGGAATACCTCGGGACGAAGATGTTCAGGATGAAGAACAGAATCACTCCGAACACCAGCCCCGCCGCCGCGACGGCCGAGAGCAGCTTCACGTTCTGCCGGAGCAGCCGAAGCGGGTCGACCGACGACCCGGCGGGCGCGGGCCGGGCGGATGCGTGCCGCGGAGCGATCGCGACTTGGGGTGTTCCGATGCGGGTCATGGCGAGTCCTTGGGCAGTCGAAGGGCGTTCTGGTTCGGGGCGGTGCAGACTCGGTCAGCGAAGGCGGGTCTCGAGCTCGTCGATCCGGCCCGACAGGGACCCGTCGGGCTCGAGGTTCCTGGCCCGCTGGATCGCCGTCCTGGCCTGAGCGACGTTGCCGCGTGCGGCCAGCACCTCGGCAAGGTGGTAGTTGGCCAAGGCGGTTTGCTTGAGACGAAGGCTTCTCAGCAGGGTCTCCTCGGCTTCCGGCAGCCGGCCGGCCTTCCAGAGCAGGTATCCGTAGGTGTCGAAGTACTCGGGGACGCTGCCCGAGATCGAGATCGCCTGCTCAATGTATGGAAGTCCGCGCGCCGGCTGATCAAGACAGTCTCCGCACAGGAAGGCCAGGTTGTTCAAGGTCTGCGGATTCGGCCGGCCGAGCGCGATCGACTTCTCGAAGGCCTCGACCGCGCCTAGGCAGTCGCCCGTCGAGTAGCGAAGGTTGCCGAGATCGAGCATGAGACGTGCGGAGACGGCGCCATCGGACCCGTCGTCGAGCGAGACCGCCTCGTCGAGCAGGAACCAGCCGTCCTCCGTGGCCTGCAGCCGCCCGCAGGAT
>JBMSXH010000508.1:0-2162 GCA_049425445.1 Phycisphaerales bacterium
CTGAGCGGTAGTGAATTCCCCCGTACCGGCCCCGAGGCGAGGATGCGCCAACACGGCGGCGACCAGGACCGCCCCGTCCGGGACCTGCATCAGCGGTCCCACGACGCTGCGGGCGATCACCGCCCCTTGACCGATCGTGGCACCAGGCAGGACCACCGAGTCGAGCACAAAGGAGTTGGCGAGGTTGGCGACCCCTTCGCAGACGACGGAGCTTCCGGCCACTCCGGACGCTCCGCTCGACGGATCCCGATCGGACTGCCAGATCCGGATGCCTCGAAGGTAGTTCCTGCGATCGATCACCCTGACGGAAGTCTCGGCGAGGACCGCCGATCCGATTCGACATCCCCTCGCCACCAGCTGCGGAAGGAACTGCTCCTTCAGATCGACGTAGCCGAGTCGCGGCACGTCCTCGAGCAGACTGGACTTCAGCACGAACGCGCCCGAAGGACGCTCGTCCCGGCTCGAGGCGACCGCCATCGCGAGGTCGGGAGCCGTGCCGACCTCGAGCAGTGGCGACAGCGACCGCGGCGGCAGGGTGTTCAGTTCGATCAAGAGCAGCCGATCGGCGAGCGGACAGGCCCCGGCGGTGTCGGCGAGGAGACCGCAGACGCCTCGGTGCGAGCGGATGTCGAGTCGAACATCGACCGAAGCGAAGTTCCGACCTCCACGTCGCAACTCCGCCGAGAACCACTCCGCATCGGCAGCGGTACTGCACAGGAGGTAGATGGGCGACTGCAGTCCGCATGCGGTTCGTTCAATCACCTCCAGCCACGCCGTCAGAATCGTGCGGTCCGGCTCGAGCGGCAGGCCGGCCACGGGAAAACCCAAGGCCTTCTGCAACGGCGGCTGATTCGGTCCGCCAGCAAGGATGATCACGGAGACGGAGTTCATGCCGCCGCCCCCTGCCGGCCCGGAAGCTCCGGAGCGATCGCCGGCACGGACCTGAGGCGGATCCGCCGGCGTTTCGCGTGCTGGTCGTCGATGGGTGAACGGTACATCGCTTGAGCGTGGTCGGACTCGGGAGCGAACTTCGACTGGCAGCGCCGGGATGGCGAGAGCGCCGATGGAACAAGCGTCTCCCGGCGGACGGGGTAATCGGCATTACGAGCCCCCGACCCGAATGCGATGCTCGATCCTCCACGATCCGGAGGCGCGGGGCCGCCCCCCCAAAGCGACATGGCCATCGCCGGGAGGGACCGAGAACGACCGTGGGACTCGGCAACCTCCCCGCTTCCGCAGAATGGGATGTGGGGGCACACCATCGATCTCGCCGCTCTCAAATTCCGCCTTCGATCTCGTTCCTCGGCCCGGTCGCTGAGACCGCCTCGAGGCGGTGACCGGATCCAAGCCGGTCCGCTACGCCCTGACCGAGTCCTTGTTCGTGGAAACCTCCCCATTCCTCGACGGCCGCTCCTCGGACCGCCGAAGGCTGATCCACCCGGAGGAACCGCCCGCTTAGTCCGATAAATCGGATCGCCGGGTCCACTTGGATGGTTCCTGAGGACCTCGCGGGTGCCGAACGCGGGTTCGCCCGCCGTCTGCCCCGCCCCGACGCCCCGAGGGCAATCCGAATGACAGGATTCCTTGGACCTCCGGCATCCGGCGGTCCTTGGAGGGTGGATTTCGATGGCTACCAATCTCAGATGGCGTTCGCTCGTGGCTGGAATCGTGACCGTTGCGGGACTCGCGCAGGTTTCGCAGGGGTACGACGCCGATCTCAACGGCGACGGGGTCGTCGACGGAACCGATCAGGCGATCCTGCTCGCCTCATGGGGACCCTGCTCCGGATGCCCGGGCGACCTGAATGGCGACGGGGTGGTCGACAGCGCCGACCTCGCCCTCTGGATGACCGCCCCGCCCGACTCCGGTGACGGCGACGACAGCGTGGATGACGGCGGCCTGTACAGCCCCGGCGACGGTGAGAAGTCGCCCCTTTCGACCGAAGACGGGGCCGACGGAGCGGACTCGGGCGGCGACTCGGGTGGCGACCCGTTCGGCGACGGCGCAGGCGTGCACGTCGTGCCCCTGCCTGCCCCGGCCTGGATCACCCTCGGCGGCCTGTTCGGAGCGTTCTACCTGCGGCGGCGGATGCTCGGCCGCTGAACGCGCATCCTCGACCCCCACGCCGAGTGGGACCGCGTTCGCGATCGAGCGGAGTTGGG
>JBMSXH010000509.1:0-2152 GCA_049425445.1 Phycisphaerales bacterium
GCGTGATCGAAGCGTCGCACGTTCGCGCGACCTTCGCCTACCGAGTGCGTGCGCCCCCTCCGTCTCGCTCGCTTCGCTCGCGAGCCACCTCCCCCGAATCGCGGGGCGATTCAGGGGAGGAGTTGCGTCCTTCGCGCGAACGAAATCACGCGAACGCGAGCGTGCGTTGGGCCAACTCGTCTCGCTCCCGCTACAGCCCCACCGCGATCCCATCGAGTCGTGGATCGCTTGCGCCGCACAGGCTCTCCTTGCCCAGGATGATCGCCTGCGCCGAGCCCTCGAAGCTCCGCATGAAGTCGTGGGGCTTCGTCCAGTCGTCCGGGATCGTCTCGCCCGTCTCGACCACGTGTCCCATGCTCGCGAGTCGCGCGGCGAGATCGATCGTCGGATGGGACTCGACCGAGATCCGGCGACCGTCGAGCACCCGCACCCTCGGCGCATCGAGCGCCTGCTGCAGGTTCATGCCGCGATCGAGCAGGTTGACGAGGATCTGCACCTGACCCTGCGGCTGCATGTTGGCGCCCATGCATCCGAAGCTCATCTCGAGCGCGCCCTGCTCGTCGAGCATCATCGACGGCAGGATCGTGTGCCGCACCCGCTTGTTCGGTCCCGCCGCGTTGGGATGCCCCTCGACGAGCGAGAAGTCGGCGAGGCGGTTGTGCAGGATGATCCCGGTGCCCGGCACGATCATCCCGCTGCCGAAGACGTCCGAGATGCTCGTGATCAGCGACACCGCCATGCGGTTGCGATCGACCACGGTGAAGTAGGTCGTGTCGCCGTAGATGCGTCCGCACGGCGGGTTGTCGCGGGCATGGTCGCGATCGATCTGGGCACGGCGCTGCGAGACGACCTCCGGATCGAGCAGCCGCTCGATCGGGCCCTTCAGGAAGCGCGGGTCCGCGACGTAGGCGGCGGCATCGGCGAAGGCGAGCTTGATCGCCTCGAGCACGAGGTGGCACGCCTGCACCTCGTCGGAGGCGAAGATCGAGGCCATGTCGAACGCCTCGAGCATCGCGAGCGCCTCAAGCACCACGATGCCTTGCCCGTTGGGCGGCAGCTCGAGGATCGTCTTGCCGCGATAGCGACCGCGGATCGGGTCGACCCACTCGGCCTGCTTCGCGTCGAAGTCCTTCGCCTCGAGATAGCCGCCGGCCTTCTGCACGAGTTCGACGATGCGGTCGCGAACCTCGCCCGCGTAGAACGCGCTTCGCCCCTCCTGGCCGATCCGTCGCCAGGTTCGAGCGAGATCGGGCTGCCGGAAGATCGATCCTGCTTCGGGCGCTTTGCCGCCGGGCAGATAGTCGTTCGCGTTGGGGCTGAAGCGCTGCAGCTTGCTCGCGCCCCACGCCCACACGCGGGCGATCTTGAAGCCCACCGGATAGCCATGCTCTGCGTACGAGGCCGCGGGCTCGACGAGGTCGGCGAGATCCATCGAGCCGAAGCGCTCGTGCAGCGCGAGGTACCCGTCGAGCGCGCCCGAGACGCTCACCGTCGCGGCGCCGGCCTGCGGCATCGCGTCGCCGTGGTCGCGGCGCACCGCCTCGAGGGTCATGCGCGATCCGGAGTGCCCGCTGCCGTTGAGCCCGACGATCTCGCCCTCGCGATGGACGAGCATGAAGGTGTCGCCGCCGAGGCCGTTCATCATCGGCTCGGTCACGTTCACCATCGCCGCCATCGCGACCGCAGCGTCCGCGGCGTTGCCGCCGGCCTTGAGGATGTCGCGTCCGACCGCGGCCGCGAGCGCCTGGCTCGAGCAGGCCATGCCGTCGCGGGCGAAGATCGGCGAGCGGGCGTTGCTGAAGGGCTGCATGGGTTCAGGCTCCGACGGGGTTCGACTTGCCGACGATGAGAAGGTCCGCCGGGTACTGCGGGTAGTCCGGCAGGGCGGCATTGGTGGTCCCGAGGGTCGGCGCGACGATGCGGCGCGGGAACGCCGCAAAGCCGCCGGTGTAGCCGATGTCCATGCCGACCGCCCGGTCGAAGAAGACGAGGAAGTGGAGCTCGTCCGAGCCGAGGTTCTCGATGTGGTGCGGATAGGCCTTGGGAATGAAGTACATGTCGCCCGGCCCGAACTCGAAGGTGTCGACGCTGCCCGGGCCATCGCCGGGGTTCTTGATCGTCATGCGGCTTCGGCCGGCGAGGCAGTAGCCCA
>JBMSXH010000510.1:0-2151 GCA_049425445.1 Phycisphaerales bacterium
CGGCGTGGAACCCGCTCGTCGCGAAACTCATCGCGAGGTCGAAGGCGACCGTGGTGCCGGTCTACTTCCACGGTCGCAATCGATGGTCGTTTCAGATCGCCGGGCTGATGCATCCGCGGCTTCGCACCGCGCTGCTGGCACGCGAGACGCTGGCGGCGGCTGGCCGCACGGTGCGGTTCTCCGTTGGGAGCGCGATCCCTTGGACCCGTCTCGCGACCCATGGGGAACCGGAGGAGGTCATCGAGTACCTCCGCGCCCGCACCTATCTCCTGCGTGATCGGCCGATCGACTCTGCCCGCGTCGTGAACATGGTCGAGCGGCGCTCCCTCCCCCGCGGCGACGGCTCTCGGAAGGCGGCCACGAAGCCGAAACTGCGTCGGCCCTCCCCTTCGGTATCGCTGGCGCCGGTCCCGACCCACCCGGTCTCGCCACCGGCGAAGTTCGCGTCGGAGATCGAGTCGCTCGGCACCGAGGCGTTCCTCCTGCAGCACCGGGACTGGGACATCGTGGTCGGACGCCGGGCGAATCTGCCGCGGGTGGTCGAGGAGATCGGCCGACTGCGCGAGATCGCCTTCCGCGAGGTCGGCGAAGGTTCGGGCAAGCGACTCGACCTCGATCGCTTCGACGAGGAGTACCTGCACCTCTTCCTGTGGGATCGCCGCAGGCGAGAGATCCTCGGCGCCTACCGGCTCGGGCCGACCGACGAGATCCTGCCGAAGCACGGGATCGAGGGGCTCTACACGCACACCCTCTTCGACTTCGGCGATGCGCTGATGTCGCAGATCTCGCCGGCGCTCGAACTTGGGCGGTCGTTCGTGCGGCCGGAGTATCAGCGGCATCCAGCGGCCCTCATGCTGCTCTGGAAGGGCATCGGGCGCTTCCTCGCCAGCAATCCCCGCTATCGAATGATGTTCGGGCCGGTCTCGATCAGCAACGCGTACCAATCGATGTCGCGGCGTCTGCTGATGTCGTTCCTGAGCGCGGCGCCTCGCCTCTCTGGTTTCGGCGATCTCATCCGTCCTCGCAATCCCGTCTCGCTCGAACCCGTGACCGACTTCAACGAAGCGAGGCTTCGTCGCGTGGCGGCGGATCTCGATGAGGTCGATCAACTCGTCCGGGAGATCGAGTCGAACCAGCGCACCGTGCCGGTCCTGCTGCGGCAGTACCTCAAGCTCAACGCGAAGCTGCTCGGCTTCAACATCGATCCGGAGTTCCACGACTGTCTCGACGGCCTGATGCTCGTCGACCTGCTCGACTGCGATCGCCGCATCATGGACCAGTACATGGGCCCCGATGGCGCGGTCGCGTTCCTCGCTGAACATCGCGGGACGCTCGCGTCGAGGACGCCGACCAACTCGGCTGGGATCTTCAAGGCGATCTGAGTCGCGAGGGGACTTCGCGAGGCTCGGGACGAGCGCCCGTCGTCACGGGACTCGCCCCGAGCGAAGCGAGGTCCGGCGGACCGGCGATGCAGGACTGCCCGCCCAATTGCCCGCTCCGAGACTGGCTCGTCGATCGACTGCTCGGCGGACTCGAACTGCGAAGTCGCATCGACGATCTTCCGGAGGCGGGGCGACTCTACGGAGCTCGTGCACTGCCCGCGCCCAGCGCCCGCGCCCCGCGGACTCGATTCGGACCAAGGATCCGACGCAGGGATCGAGGCCTTCCGGCGTCGAATCGAATTCAACGCGGGTCGTTGGGCGTTCCGCGCGGTGCGGAAGCCGAGGCCCGGATTCGAGGCCCGGATTCGAGGCTGCCCTTCGACGCCAACGCGAAACGCTCAACTCCGAGTCCGTCGGCGTCCGCTCGCGATCGGAAACTCGGCTCGGATTCGTCGACCGGCGACCAACCGGTCCTGCGCCATCGAGCCAGCAGTCAACAAGCGAACCCCGCGAAGCCCGAGCGGACTTCGCGGGGTTCTGAACTCGGCCCCGGACAACTCAAGACACTCAGATCAAAAGGCGCAGCCGCCCAGACACGCGATCGTGGCAACCGCCATCGAGAGAAGGATCATTCGTCGCATCGGACACTCCTGAATCGGGGTTTGGGCCTTGCCGGCCACCACGACCGGCTCGGAGAAACCTACCATCGTCCCAACCGGAGGCGAAGCGAACATCGCAGAAATCTCGGTGTTCCGAGGGCCCGGTCGCG
>JBMSXH010000511.1:0-2150 GCA_049425445.1 Phycisphaerales bacterium
CGATCGCCTTCGGAGCGGCTTGCGGGCTCGCCGGATCCTCGACCCTCGCGAGGATGCAGGACTCCGTCGCGGTCATGGTCGACGAGTCGCCCACCGCGTCGCAGCTGGCCGGTCGCATGCTCGAGCAGCGTGCGGCGAACGTCGGCGAGTCGGCGAGGATCGCGGCGAGGCTGCTCGCGGAGTTCGGCGACCGTCTCGTCCCCGATCCCGAGCGAGGCGAGGGCTCGTTTCGTTCGGCTCGGTCGGCGGTGGAGGCGGCCCTTGCCGCGTATCCGGAGTTGCTCGATCGATACCGCGAACTCGCCGAGCGGGACGCCGGGGATCTGCTGGAGGCTGGCGAACTCCTGCGTCTCCATCGCGAAGCGATCTTCACGGCGGCCGGGCTCGAGGCGACGTTGCGGCTGGCCCAGCTCGACGTCGAGTGCGGGCACGGCGCGAGGGCGTTGCGTCGGCTGAAGCGAGTCGCCGGGCACCCGGACCTCGACGGCGATCTTCGTCGCCGCGCCGAGGCGATCGAGTCGCTGGCCCGCTGGGTCGAGGGCGACGCGGACGGGTCGCCGCTGGGTTCGCCTCCGCCGGCCCGCACGGCGGCCGATCCCCTCGGGGCCGCCGCGGATCGGGAGTCGATCTCGACGGAGTGGCGGCGAGTGTGGTCGGTCGAACTTCCAGACTCGCCGTTCCGACGCGCGTTCCGTGAACTGCAGCAGACCGGCCGATTGGTGCCGCGAACCGCCGGGAGGATCGCGGACGACGGCAACCTGCTCGTCGCGCTTCCTTCGGCCGACGGGGACACCATCTACCTCAACGAGGGGCACGTCGCGCGTGCGGTCGATCGCGTGAGCCGTCGCGAGCGATGGCGGGTGTCCCTGGAGGATGGCGAGGTCACCAATCTCGGAGCGGTCGGCGATCCGACGCTCGTGGCGGTCTCGGAGGGGATCGCGGTGACGATCGCCGGTCATGCGATCGGAACGGTGCGGACCGGCCTCGGGAGGATCGTCGCGCTCGACGCCGCCACCGGCTCGATCCGCTGGCGTTCCAGACTTGCCGGCGCGGGTGAGGATGCGGACCTCTTCCCGTACGGCGTTCCGGGGATCGCTGGCGATGCGGTGCTGGTCCTGGCTCGGCGGGTCACCAATCGACTCGAGAGCGTCGACTATCTCGCCTGTCTCTCGCTCGCGGATGGTTCGCTTCGCTGGACATCCCGCCTCGGCTCGAGCGGCGGAATCCGCCTTGGGGGCATGCGTCCCTTCTCGATCCCGCTCGCATCCGACGGGCTCGCCTTCGTCGCGTCGTCGGTCGGAGTGGTGGCGGCGGTCGAGATCTCCGATGGCGAGATCGTCTGGCTTCGTCGCATGCCGGTTCCGCTGCGCGACACGCGTCTCTCCGTCGAGCCCTGGGAAGTGCAGCGTCCCGTCGAGATCGGCGACGCGATCCTCCTGATCGCGCCCGATCAGGCGTCGATCCTCCGACTCGATCGTGCGACGGGGAAGGAGTTGGCGCGGCGAGGCTTCGAGGATGGGCGGATCGGCCAGCCTCGCTATCTGCTCCCGGGACGGGATCGCGAAGGACGAGACGTCCTGATCGCGGTCGGTTCCGACATCGCGGCGCTCGATCCGGTCGATCTCACGGCGACTCGATGGCGATTCTCCGAGGTCGACGGCGCGTTGCTCTCGGATCGAGCCGGGCTTGTCAATCGGGTTGGCATTCGGGGCCGGGCCCAGGTTGCCGGCGACGTGCTGCTGGTCCCCGGCCGCGCGGACATACTGGCTCTTGATCTGGCCACCGGCGAAGTGCTTGGTCGCGTCGGAATCGACGAGCCGGCGAACCTGCTTCAGCACGACGGTCAGCTCGTGTTGGCGGCGAAGGACTCGTTGGCGGCGATGATGCTTCCGAGTCTGGCCAGAGATCGTCTCGCGGAACGGCGCCGCACGGATCCGGAGAATCCCGAGTGGCCGCTCGCCGAGGTGGAGTTCGAGTTTGCCGCCGGCGACGTCGAGGCCGCGCTTCTCGCCGCCGGGGACGCGCTGGCGGCGGTGGAGCGATCCCAGAGCGCCGACGAGAGAGAGCGCCTCTTCAGCGAGTTGCTGGCGATCGATGCGGCCTTGTCGCCCGGCGACGCCCGCTTGTCGAGATCGCGAGCGCTCCTCGCG
>JBMSXH010000512.1:0-2149 GCA_049425445.1 Phycisphaerales bacterium
GAGGGATCGTCGAGCCGGCTGTCGCGGTTGCGAATCGCGATCGCGAGCGGCCCGGCGTTCACAAGCCCTCGGCGGACGCCGGCGAGCACCTCGGCGGCGTCGTGCTCGATCCGCTGTCGGGCACCGCGGCCGTAGCCGCCCTGCCTGCGCACGAGTTCGGCGTTCACGAACTCGAGATCGAACGGCGTGCCGAGCGGAAGGCCCTCCACCAGACAGACCATCGCGGGTCCATGGGATTCGCCGGCGGTGCGGTAGTCGAGGGTGCTCATGGGGAACGGGCGATCCTACCGCGGGGACTTCGACTCGATTCGAAGCGCACCGGAGGAGCGAGTCGATGGAGCCCGACCGGTCATCCATAGCATGGCCTTCTCGATGCGACGCGCCCGCGCATCATGGCCCTCAAGGAGTCCCGTCATGTCCGCACGCCATCCGGTCGCCCGAGTTCTGTCGCACGCACTGCTGCTCGCCTCGCTCCTGGGGGTTGCCGCTGCGGCGGTCGCATGGGGCGGCCCGCTCCAGCAGAGGCAGGCGGCCGTGTCGCTCGGCGAGTCGCTCGAGCGGTCCATGTGGAAGGCGATGGCCGGCCGGGACCTTCAGGCCGTCGAGTCGATGCTCGCGCTGGGATTCCTGTCGATCCACGAGGACGGGGCTCGCGATCGCTCGCAGGAGATCTCGCTGATCGCGAACCTCGATCTGGGCGACTACACCCTCACGGAGTTCCGCGAGACCCGCGAGGGCGCCTCGATCGTGGTCTGCTACTTCGTCGAAACCTCCGAGACGCTTGACGGCGAGCGGATTCCCAAGCGAAAGTCCGCTCGATCGAGCGTGTGGCTCATGACTCCCAACGGCTGGCAGTGGATCCACCACGCGAACCTGAACCCCATGCAGGCGAAGTGACCTCGGCTTGAATCCGCTCCGCTCGCTGCCGCTCGGCTATTGCGCGAACGTCCATCCCGGCCCGGGGCTGGCGCGGCTGCTCGACGGCGTGATGGCGACGGCGCCCGCGGTCGCGGCTTCGCTTCGCGCCGATGGAGTCCTCGGCGAGCAGGAGCCGTTTCCGATCGGCCTCTGGCTCTCCGACGAAGCCTCGCGTGAACTCGCCGAGCCCGGCGAGGCGGAGGCGCTTCGGGATCGCCTGCGGCGGCGCGGCATCGTGGTGGGCGGCCTGAACGGATTCCCGTTCGGCGACTTCCATGGTCGGGTCGTGAAGCATGCGGTGTACGAGCCGCACTGGGCCGACCCTCGCCGTCTCGACTTCACGGTGCGCCTGGCCGAGGTGCTCGCGAGGCTCGTGCCGGAGGGCACCGCCTCGTCGGGCGTGACCACGGTGCCGATCGGATGGCGGGCGACCTTCGAGAACGACGCGATCACCGACGCCGCCAAGGCCAGCCTCGTCCGGGCGATCGACGCCCTGCGCGAGGTCCGCGACCGGACGGGAGTGCTCGTCCATCTCGACGTCGAGCCGGAGCCGGGATGCCTGCTCGAGCGAGCCCACGAGACGGCGGAACTCCTTGCGGCGGTGCACGAGCAAGCCGCCTCGGAGGATGCCCGCGAACTTCTGCGCGTCTG
Organism: Phycisphaerales bacterium; assembly: GCA_049425445.1. Taxonomy (GTDB): domain Bacteria; phylum Planctomycetota; class Phycisphaerae; order Phycisphaerales; family SM1A02; genus VGXO01. The sequence goes on from JBMSXH010000512.1 coordinate 1,570, forward strand.
CCACGACGTCTGCCACGCGGCGGTGCTCTTCGAGGAGCAGGATGCCTCGCTCGCGGCCTATCGCGAGCGTGGAGTGCGGATCGGTCGCGTGCAGATCTCGAGCGCGATCGCCTTCGACGGCACCGCCAACGACTTCCGGCTGCTTCGTCCATTCGACGAACCTCGGTGGCTGCATCAGACCGCGGTGCTCGAAGGCAACGGTCGCGTCCAGTTCTTCGAGGATCTGCCGAAGGCGATCGACGAGGCGCCGGAGGGCTTCTGGCGCATCCACTTCCACGTGCCGGTGTTCGCGGCGAGCCTCGGCCGAGTCGAGACGACTCGCGAGGAGATCGCCGAGTGCCTCGCGGCGCTGCGGCCGGACGACGGATGCGACTTCCTCGAGGTCGAGACCTACGCCTGGAGCGCGCTGCCTCCCTCGCTGCGCCCGACTTCGCTCGAGGATGGGATCGCCGAGGAACTGCGGTACGTCCGCGGGCTGATCTGAGCCGCCGCAGCAGCGCGTGTCGAATGACTCGCCACGGCGGGCGAGGCCGACCGCTATCTTGCCCAAGTGTCGATTCCGTCTCGCCTCCGCGCCTGG
>JBMSXH010000513.1:0-2140 GCA_049425445.1 Phycisphaerales bacterium
CCGGCGAGGCCGGTGCCGGGGACCGCGGACGGCGGCGTGAGCGTGCTTCCCCAGGAGCCTCCGTTCGTCGAAGTGACCGCGTTCAGTGTCAGTGTTTGTGCATTGATCACCAGTGGGGAATTGGCCCAATTGCTGTTGATGGTGCCGCCCGAGGCGGCCGAGCTATGCGCGGTGGTCAGCCAGTCCACGGCAGGAGCACCAGTCGCGAAGCTGCTGAGACTTCCGCGATCGGCCCCGTACAGCCCCCCGCTCGAAGTCCCGAAGAACATGGCAGTGCCGTACGAGAGCAAGCCCGAGTTGTTCTGAGCTATCGCGTCAAGGGCGGCATCGTTGAGGATCGATCCGCCCGAGCCCAGCGTCACGCTGATCCCCGCGCCGTTGGCGAACACGGCTTGGTAGTACGGAAAGGTGTAGTACTGGGTCACGTTGTTCGTGTCGTAGTCGAACGTGATTGTGAGCGTCTCGTTCGTGAACGAGGTGCTGCCGTAGCTCCCGCTGACCTGATTCCAAGTCATCGTGTACTGAATGGCCGCTGCCGATGCGGTACTCGCGATCGAGCCGAGCGCCGTCGCGGCGACAGAGGCCAGCGACACCACAGTGGCCCACGAACGGTGGCGGCGAGTGACTTGCGGGTCGGACATGATTTTTCCTCCTCTGGAGTGTGACTTGGGGCGGCGACCGCCCGACAACGAGCGCTGCAGAGACCGAACCACCGATCTCTTGACCCCGAGGTTGTCTTGTCCGCACGCGATGTCCATGGCTCGCCGTCTTGCCATACGGCGCAGGTGTATGGACAGACACGGGCGATCGGAATCGCCTCGCTCGAGCGATGCGACGGCGGCGAAGGACGCCGGTCACCGCCATACTTCTCGATTCCATCGCCGACCTCCCGGGGTTAGAGTCGCCCTCCGTGCCGAGCCCCAACGCGTCGCCCCCGACCTTCGCCGAGAAGCACCGCGAGATCTGCGAGGCCGCCATGAGCCTGCAGGACGCGCTTCGCCGGGCGTTCGCGGAGATCCTGCCTGACGACGTGGGCGCCCGAAGCGTCGGCCGCCGCCTCGGCGTGGACAAGATGCTCGGGTGGCAGGCCCTGCGCATCGCCACCTCGCCGGATCCGGCGGTCGTCATCGCGGCGCTGCCCGGCGAGCGCGGCATGGCGAGCCTCTTCGAGTCGCTCGAACGCGAGGGGGTCTCGCACGACGTCCTGAATGAGGTGACCTCGGCCTCTTCGACCCTGCGATCGGTCTTCGAACGGCACGGCGTGTCCGCACGCGAGATCGTGGCCATCGCCACCGGCGGGCTGGACTCCGAGTCGCAGCGACGGCACTTCGCGAAGATGCAGAAACTGCACTTCGAGTCGAGCGTCGCGATGCGGGGCGAAGTGCTGAACGCCCACCTCAACATCTGGTTCGCGACCCCGAGCACGACCGAACCGTCCAAGATCACGCTTGTGAACGCATCCATGCTCGACGGCTTTCGGACGATCCGGCCCCTCGGGCCGCGTCTGGTGCATCGAGGCATCGCCGTCGATCGATCGGCGGAGGCAGGCGAGTGGGAGCGGTTGGACCGCATGGGACGAAACCCCGTGCCGTCGCTCGTTCCCGAGGCCAGCACCCCCGACCTTCGCCCCGGCACCCTGCAGGTCCGCTCGACCCCGAACGCCACGATGGTGCTGGCCGATCCCGATGCGAGCGCCGACGGCACGCTGACGTTGAGCTTCGCCGATCGGATCGAGTCGATCGGGCCGATGCATGCGACCCCGGGCCATCGCACCGGCGCAGTCTCGGTGCAGGTCGCCTTTCCGGCGCGTCACCTCTACCTCGACGTCCTGTTCGACGAGACCCTGCCACCAGTGGAGCCGTCGGCGGCCCTCTACTTCACGCCGACGCATGGCGTGGAGTACGGCGAGCACGCCGAACTCCGTCGATTCACCGGCAAGGTCGAGGCGCACTTCGCGCGATCGACGGCGCTGCCGGCGGCCGCCAAGGTGGATCCGCGGAAGCATGCGGCCCTGCTCGAGCACGCGGCCGGCCTGATCGACCGTCCGCTCGAGGCGTTCCGCTGCTTCCGCATGCAGATCGCCTATCCGCCGATCGCGACGCGCGCGTCGGTGCGCTGGCTGCTGCCGACGGCCTGAGCG
>JBMSXH010000514.1:0-2139 GCA_049425445.1 Phycisphaerales bacterium
GGGAGATCCTGGGCGGGCGGTGAGGCTGGAAGCGCGGGCGCGGCGACCGACCCGCGATGCCGACTGGGGGCCTTGCGCCGCGTTGTTAGCCCACCGGCAGCTCGTCGAGGGTCTCGCGATGCAGGGCGTGCCAGGCGGCCTGCTCGTCAAGGGCTTCCTTGCCGACGGCACGGAGGATCTTGACGAGCGTCTCGCGATGCCTGGCCTCCCGGGCGACCGGGTCGTCGAGGGGCTTATGGCCCTCGGCGCGAAGGAGTGCGTCGACCGTGCGATCCGCGTGCTGCGCGCGGTCGACCGCATCGCGGAAGATCACCACCATCGAGCGGTAGCGGCGAAGATCCTCTTCGTCGCCACGAAGCTTCTGCCAGAAGCCGACGCCGAGGGAGATGGTGAGCGTGGCGCCGCACAGGAAGTCCACCCAGGCGAAGAGTCCGGCGGGGACCGCACGTTCCAGCGACAGCCACAGCGATGTGGCGGCGAGCAGCACGACGAGCACCATTGTCGAGCGAAGGGCCCACCGACCCCGTCGCTGCCGTCGATCGATCTTGCCGATCGTCCTCTTGATCCAGTCCCGCTGCCCGACGAGCCAGGGCTCGATGGCGGCGCTGGGAGATGGAGCCGCGTTGGGCGTGTTGAGATCGATCGGATGGAACGCCTCGATGGTCGCGCCGCGCATGAATCGGCGAAGGACCGGAATCTCGAGCGATCGGTGGGCCAGATAGTGATCGGACGCCTGCTCGACGATTCCCGCCTGGAGCCAATGCCGCTGTACCCGCAACGCTTCGGACAGCAGGCGCAGGTCCGCGGTCTCGCGCTCGAGTCCGCGCTTCTTGATGAATCGATAGCCAAGCCAGACCGACACGAGGCCGAGGAGATACGCCATTGGCCACACCCACCATGACCATGCGGTGGTGGCTTGCAGGGCGAGAATCGTGAGCACCACCGCGATCAGGAGCGATCGCATCGTTCGAAGCAGCCGCTGCTTCGCGGCGGAGGCTGCGGCATCGAGCGTGCGGAACCTCGCATCGATGGGGGTGGGCGGGCCGTCGGGCGGGTAGCCGTCGCCGGCAGCGGCGATCCGCTGGTTCAAGCGGTCGAGCCAGCGGAGATCCGCGATGAGCCGGGACCACGAAGGCGGTGGATCCTGCGGCAGATGCTCCCGACGGGGAATCGCATCCCAACACCTCTGAACCTGCGACGCAAGGTCCGGGGCGATCGCCGCGAGCGCGGTCTCACTCGCATTCTTCCGCCGCTGCATGGGAATCCATGCGACGGGCGTGGGGTCATCCGGCTCGAGATCCTTGATCGCACTCCGGAGCGGCACGGTGTTGCGTTCCAGTCGCCCTCGCGCGCAGAAGCCGACGATGGCGGCGGTGCCGCCTTCAAGTCTTGGGTCGATTCCGTCCCACATCGCGACCACGAGGTTCGACTGCATGGCGATGAAGTGGCCGAGGCGGGCGTACTGCGCATCGCGAAGTGGGCGTTGCTTCCACTCGGGATCGCCCTCGCGCTCCGCCGCGAGTTGGTCGACCGACCCGCCGTCCGGCATCGGGATCGGAAAGTGGAACTCCGACTGTTCGAGGAGGGCTCGGAACTGCAGCAGCGACTCCGGCGTGACGAAGTCCTGCTCGTACTCCGACTGCTCCATGGGCAACACCGCCACGAGCGAGAGACCGCCTCGGGGATCGTCCTGCACAGGCCACGCTCGCCGGCGGCCGCGGAAGTCGAGGCAGGCCTGCGCGAAGATCCGGTCGGCACCTTCCGCGAGCGGCGACAGCACGACGATCGGCGTGTGCGGCGCGAGTTCGTCGAGCTCCTTCAGCAGCGACTCGATCGAGGCGCGCAGCGAATCGACCTGCGTATCGACGGGATCGCGGTGGCCGGTCACCGAGAGGACCAGCGGCAGTCGCTCGTCGAACGGGAGGGACTCGCGATCGCGCTTCGAGTTCGGCCCGGAAGGCATGGCGTGAGTCTCGGGTCGTGGTCGACCGTGGTCAAGGTCCCGGTTCAGACCTCGAACTCATCGACGGGCCACTCAGCCAAGCATCATCCGCAGGCCGCCCGCGAGCATGAGCAGGATGAACGCGAGCCGCACCGCCTTGATGGGAAGCCGATGCGTGAGCGACGCGCCGATCCACG
>JBMSXH010000515.1:0-2128 GCA_049425445.1 Phycisphaerales bacterium
TCCCGTTTTTCGCGGCAATTCGGTCGCGAACACCCGCACGCCTCGACTGGCGAACGGGTTCGGCATCGCTATACTTCCGCCCCTTCGCGAGTGTAGCTCAATTGGATAGAGCAACGGTCTACGAAGCCGTAGGTTGCAGGTTCGAGTCCTGCCACTCGCGTGCGACTCCACGCCCTCCGCGTTTCCGCGGAGGGCGTGGGTGTTGATGGACCTTCCGCTCCAACCCTGTCGAGTTCACCGGATGCCCGGTCGTGCTCCAAGTCATCGGCGAGATGACGCTTCGCCGGCCTGCACCGCCGTCAGCGCCAGTCGCTTGCAGGCGTCGCAGTCCCACCGATTGTGGCGGACCAGATTCGCCCACTTCGCCTTGGCGGTCGGCGTGATCGCCGCGTGGCTGCCGCGACGGTCGATCTGCCCGATCACCGCCCGCAGTCTCGACGTCACCTGGCCAGCTCCATACATGGGCGGCAAGGCGATGCCGGCCATCGACGCGAGGGCGGGCAGCGAGTTCTCGCGTCCTCGATCGAACTCGCCTCGCTCGCGTCGTCGCCGTCGTCGGGCCTTCACCGTACGATCGATCTCGGGATGCCGCGTCCTTCGCCAGGCGAGGGCAAGGGGCCGCGTGTCGAGATACCGAAGGTCGATCTCGTCGCTGTCGATGCCGAACTCCTCGAAGACGATGCGTTCGCGTCGGGAGTACGCGGCGATCCACCTCGACTCGGCGACGGCCCGATCAAAGAGATCCTGAAGCCATGGCCCATGCATGGCGGTCCGCAGGCCGGGGCCACGGGCGGCATCGGCGAGTGCCGGCGATTGGTCCTCGAAGACGAAGGTCTCGGTCCGGCCGTCGACGAGCACGCTGGCCATGACCGGTGGTGAACCCTTGAAGCCTTCGAAGTCGAGATGGATCGCACGTTCGATCTCGCTAGGTGAGACCTCGATGCGGCGGTTGGGGGACGCGGGATGGTTGATGGCGATCATGGGGGCTCCTGTCGAATCGTGAGACTCGGACGACGATCACCGTGACCGCCGCCCTCCTCTCTTCTCTCTCCCCTTGCGGGGAGAAGAGAGGAGGGCAGCGAACCAGCCGGAATCGGAGCGTCGTCGAAGCCGCCGGCGGAGGTCGGTCCTCCCGTGCCCCGTCCCACCAGTTCCATCGCCACACTCCGCGAAGCCCCTCCCTCCAACGAGGCCGCCCGCGTGACGCGGGATCTCCGGGGCTTGGGACAAGGCCTGCGATACGCTCGTCGGCATGTCGTCGCTCCCATCGCGATCGTCGCCCCCGCCTTGCCTTGGCCTCCTCTCGGACAGCCATGGACGGCGAGAGCGCACCGGCCGCGCCGTCGCGGCGCTCCGCGCGGCGGGAGCGACCTCGCTGATCCATCTCGGCGACATCGAGGACTCGGCCTTGCTCGAGGAACTGCTCGTCGCCGGTGTCGACGGTTCTCCGCTGCCGGTGCATCTCGTCGCCGGCAACATGGACGAGCCGTCCGAACTGAAGGCCGCTGCCGATCGACTTGGGATCGAGTTTCAGCATCCCAGTGGCGAGATCGTGTTCGGAGGTCGTCGCATCGCCTTCACCCACGGCGATCGCGATCGCGAGGTTCGGCGCTTGATCTCCTCGAGTCCCGACTTCCTCCTCCACGGTCACACGCATCGGGCCTTCGACGGCGAACTCGACGGCGTGCGCACCATCAACCCCGGCGCGCTGCATCGAGCGGCGATCTTCACCGTCGCAACGCTCGATCCCGAGTCGGGTCGGCTGGCCTCGATCGAGATCGATCGAGGGACCTGAGGTCGGCCCCGCACCACTCGATGGCGAGAAGCCACGGAGTGAACGCGAGATGCGGCGCGGGCCGAGAGATCTCGGGAGACGCTCTGCGCCTCGGCGGCTCCCATCTGGACGTGGATCGAACGTCGAATCGCGGGCCGGTCGCCGATCGCTCCCGTGGGGCGAACCGGAGGAAGCGGAGACGCAGGGCAATCCAGGCACCGGAGACCAGGACCGACGCGCTTCGCCGCCGCGGCTGCCTTGCCCCGCAAGGTCTACCGCGACCAGTCGGCAGTGCTCCACCCTTCGATCGAATCGACCGTCGTGAGTCGACAATCCATCCCCGGCTCCGCGCGG
>JBMSXH010000516.1:0-2124 GCA_049425445.1 Phycisphaerales bacterium
GCCGTCCGCCTCAGGTGCAGCGCTTCGCCCTCCGGGTCCATCCCGTCCATTCGGTCCATTCTGTCCATGTACCCGTCCGCCGAGCGAAGCGAGCGCTCACCGCGTGACGTGGCCCGCGCCCGAAGCACCAGCGAGCGACCGTCGCCAGCCGTCCGCCGAGCGACCAGCCCGTGACGTGACCCGATTCCGCCACCTTCGCACAAGTCGCCCGGCGGACCCGCCGATGCGACCCCCATGAACGCGGTTCTCGCCCCTCCGGCCGAACGTCGAGCCACCACCCGAGTCGCCCACGAGCAGCCTTGCAAGCTCTGGCGGCCCGCAGACGACCGTTTCGTCGCCGGCACCACCAGCAACCTGTCCGGCGGCGGGGCGATGGTCACGCTCAATCAGTGTGTGCCGATCGTCGCGGGCGAGCGGGTGCGGATCGGCATGGGTGTCCGTCGCACCGACGGCTTCCTCAAGGTCGACGAGATGGTCGACGCCGAGGTCGTCCGCGCGGTGAGCTTCGACGGACGCACCACCATCGCCCTCCAGTACCGGCGTCGCGACTCCGACCGCGGCGACGGACTGCGCCTCGCGGCGTGATCCTGCTGCAGGTGGGTTCGTCTTCCAACGACGCGCGCGACCGCGTCGGCGTCCCTACTGCATCACCAGGCGGATGCGATAGACGTACACCTGGCCGTCCTTGAGACGCTCAAGCAGTTCGCCGCGGGCTCGCCAACGGTAGAGCGAGTCGACGATCGGACCATCGACGTTCTCGTGACCGGTCGAGGCGAGCAGCGTCGCCTGCACCACCTTGCCGGTGCGGTCGAAGCGCATCTCGACGATCGGATCGCGCGGTCGCGTGGTGAGTTGGGTCAGCAGCGGCAGCTGCGGCCGACGCGTGAGGATCTCGAGCCCCTTCATCGCGAGCGGACGCCCCGTCTTCCAGGTCTCCGGCGGCGCATCGACCACGCTGAACGCGTCGGATTCCTTCGGGGCACTCTCGCCGGGCGTCGGCGGCGCAGGACGCGGCGGCCCTGGTGCCGCGGGCTCGGTCTCGCCCGACGGCGGCGCGCCAGCGGGCTTGGGCTCCGACGGCTGCTGGGGCGCCGGTTCGGGCGTCGGGGTCGGCTGCGGATTGGGCGTCGGCTTCGGAGTCGGGCTCGGCTCGGGCTTGGGCTTCGGCTCGGGCTTGGGCTCCTCGGGCTTGGGCGACGTTTCTGGCTGCGGCTGCGGCTTCGGCGGTGCCGGCTCCTCGGGCGAATCCGCGGGCGGCGCCGAGGGCGTCGGATCGGGTTGCGGATCGGGTGCCGGCGTCGGCGCCGGATCCTCGACGGGCTTCGGTGCCTTCGGATCGTCGATCGGCGGCGGCTCGTCGCGCGGTGTGCCGGCGGGAAGATCGTTGCCGGGCGCGACGACGTCGGGCGCCTCCGCCGGCAGCACCCGCGGACCATCGGGCGTCGGCGCCTCCGGTCCGACCGGGGGTGGGGGCGTTGAACGCGGCGGCTCCTTCGGCTCGTTCGGCGCGTCGGCGGCGCCGACATCGCGGCCACCGGGCGGAGACTCGTTCGGACGAACCTGCGCGCCGCCGGTGGTCGGATCGGTCTGCGGGGTCTCGGGTGAAGCAGCGGCTGCGGCCTGTGATTCCGGACGCGGCTGCTCGCCGGGCGGAAGGTCCTGCGTCGCCTGCTCTCCGGGCTTCGAGAGCGCGGCGCCGACATCGCCCTCGGCGCCACCCGATTCCTCGTCGCGGAAGGCGGCCTGATCGAACTCGGCTCGCTTGGCGAGGTGCTCCTGGTACTCCTCGTAGCCGATCCAGTTGAGCGTGACCGCGTCGGACTCGTCGATGCCCAAGGGCACCTCGGGGTCGTCGGTCCGCGGGTCCTCCGCTGGCGCGGGTTCCGGCGGCAGATCGGCGACCACGCCGCGGGCGGTCTCGGGGCGCATCGCCTCGACGAGGAGCGGCACGATGATCGCGAGGTGGATCAGGACCGACAGCAGAAAGCCGCCCGCGACCGGTCCGACCGGCAATGGGCGTTCATCGAGGGCGTCAATCGGGGCGGCGACGGCCATTGGGGAACGAGGAGGATAGGAGCCCCATGGCCGCTGGCGGTCGCCGCGACGCGACGGTGGTCGCGATCT
>JBMSXH010000517.1:0-2124 GCA_049425445.1 Phycisphaerales bacterium
TGCCACGGGCGCCCGACGAGTCCGGCCAGATCGGCGAACACTCGATCGTGCTTGGCGAGCAGCAGCACCGCCTCGGGCACCCACGGCTCACCGAGCCCGCCCAGGACGATCGGAAGCCGTGGAAACGTCCGGGCGATCTCGTCCCACGCGAGCGGACGATCGAACTCGAGTCGGCAGTCGGGCGTGATCAATCCGGGCCGAGATGCCCATACCGGCATCGCGAGGCGCTCGGCCAACTCGAAGACCCGCATGGCTGCGGAGTGGGTCGGGTGGAAGCCCTGGGTCGAGGGACTCACGGCCAGCCCGCTCATGCCCAGTTCTCGAGCCCGCAGGACCTGCGACTCCGGGTTCTCCGCGAGCGGATCGATTCCGGCGACGCCGACGACTCGCCCCGGGTGTCGACGCATCACTTCCGCGATGAACTCGGTTGGAATCGCTGCGCCGATGCGATCGCAGCGGAAGCCGATGAGGCAGGTTGCCGAGACGCAGTCCATCTCCGCGGCCAGTCGGCTCGGCGAGGCGTCGAGCGGAACCGCCCGTACGGCATCAAGGCGGCGCAGGCGGTCGGCGAGTGCGGTCCCCAACTGCTCGGCGGAAGTCCACGAGCGACTCTGCAGGTCAACGATCATGCAAGTAGGCTCTGCGGGGCCCGGCCGGGCCGGACTCCGGACTGGAATCGGAAGTCCCACATCATGGGCAAACCGGCGAGGAATGGGAAGCGCCGCCTCGACGGTCTCTGGGAGCCGGTCTATCGCCACGCCGGTCACGACATCTGCAGAAGCGGTCGCAGACGCGACTTGCGAGGTCCGGCACTGCTGGTCGTAGGATCCCCGGGGAATTGCCCGACGGAGCCGATGTTCGCGGCATCGGCTCCCCGCGATCTCTCGAACCCATCGCCCATGTCCCAGCCTCCCGCCTCCTCCGACGCCCCGCCGATCGCCGCAGGGGAGCCCGCCTGGGGACCGGCTCGCCTCAGCGGCAACCCCCACGAGGACCGAGAGAAGGCCCTGCGGGTCCATGCGATGTTCGAGGCGATCGCCCGCCGCTACGACCTCAACAATCGCCTCCACTCCTTCGGTCGAGATGTTGCGTGGCGACGGGCGGCGGTCCGTGCGGCGGGGGTGGGATCAGGCGACGATGTACTCGACGTGGCCTGCGGTACCGGCGACCTTTCCGCGGCCCTCCACGAGGCTGGAGTGAAGCGAGTCCTCGGGATCGACTTCAGCCAGGCCATGCTCGACCTCGCGATCGCCAAGTCCCGTCGACTCCGGGGGCCCGGTGCGATCGAGTACCGGCTCGGCGACGCCATGGACCTCGCGCTCCCCGACGCCTCGTTCGACGCCGTGACCATCGCGTTCGGGCTTCGCAACGTCGCGGAGCCGCCGCGAGCCCTTCGCGAGTTCCGGCGTGTGCTTCGCCCCGGCGGTCGTCTGGTGGTGCTCGAATTCAGCGAACCGCGGCAACCGATCGTGCGCTGGATGAACCGTCTCTACACCGAGCAGATCATGCCGGTCACCGCGACGGTGGTCTCCGGCGACCGCTCCGGAGCGTACCGCTACCTGCCTCGCTCGGTCCGCACGTTCCCGGATCCGGTGGCCCTCTCGGCCCAGATCGCCGACGCCGGATTCGCCGAGGTCGCCCGCACGCCGCTCACCTTCGGCGTCTGCACCATCCACACCGCGACGGTTCCCGCCGATTCCAAGGAGGAATCGGTGCAACTCCGAGGCCCCGGCGACCCTACACTTCGACCGTGACGCACGAAGAGGAACTGCGGCTGATCGAGCGGGCGAAGGCGGGCGATCCGGCGGCGATCGAGGCCCTCGTCCAGCGGCATCAGGCGTCGCTGCACGCGTTTCTGCTTCGAAGGTGCGGACGGCCGCATCTTGCCGAGGATCTGGTCCAGGAGTCGTTCGTCCGGGTGCTTCGAAGCCTCGACCGATTCGATCCTCGGTTCCGGTTCAGCACATGGCTCTTCACGATTGGTCGGAGGCTTCTGGTGAACCATCTGCAGAAGATGCGCCCGGCCTACGACAGCGATCTGGTCGAGAGTCGCGGCAGCCGGCGCGGCCAGCCCTCCAAGCCGGTCCTCGAACGCGAGCGCCGGTCCGCCGTGCTGGGGCTCGT
>JBMSXH010000518.1:0-2120 GCA_049425445.1 Phycisphaerales bacterium
CGCCGCGGCCGCGGCAAGGGCGGCGCCGAGTCGACGCCGACGGACGACGGGTCGGTCGGGCAGGAAGCCGTGGCGGCCCAGGCCGAGTCGATCGAGACCGCGCCGGTGATCCCGATCGACGAAGGACCGGTACGGGTGCATGTGCTTGCCAAGGAGTACGGACTCACCAGCAAGGAACTCGTCGAGCGCTGCGCGGCCGAGGGAATCGAAGGCGTCAAGGCCGCGATGAGTTCGGTGAGCGGCGAGGCGCTGGCACGGATCCGCGGCTGGTTTGCGCCGCCACCGCCGCCACCGTCCCCGACGCCACCGGCGAAGTCGCCCGAATCGGCTCGCGACGGCGGCCCGAGCGACGGCGGCGAGGTGACCGACGGCGAGCCCCGCAAGAAGCGCCGACGCCGGCGCCGGCGGCGCCGCGGCGGTGGTGGCGAACCGCCGATCGTCGAGACGATCTCGACCGATTCCCGCGATGGGGACGGAGACTCCGACGCGGACGACCACGCCGCCGACCACGAAGACGAATCCGATTCCGAACCATCCTCCGAGACCGAGGCTTCGGCGGATGGGGCCACCGACGCCGACTCGTCGGGGGACGAGTCCGCCGAGGTGGCGCGCAAGAAGCGTCGACGACGGCGAGGCGGACGGGGACGCAGCAAGGGCGAGAAGCGAGAGGGCGACGAGTCCCGCGGCGGCGAGTCGGCATCCGCCGAGTCGTCATCGCCGCAGCCGCCCGCCGTGCCGATCCCATCGGCCCCTGCCACGACGCCGGCGGTCCCGAAGGTCCGTTCGCTCTACGGCGGCGGACGCACCCGCAAGATCTCGCCCGCGGCGGTGCGAAGCGACGATCGCTGAACCTCGGATCCGACGAGACCCCTTCGCCATGAGCGATGCCCCCATCCGTCTCCTCGTGCTCGGTTCGACCGGCTCGATCGGCGTGAGCACTCTCGAAGTCGTCGAGCATCTCGAGGCTGCGACGCATCGCCGCTGCGAGGTGGTGGCGCTCGTCGCCGGCCGGAACGCCTCGACGCTTGCCGAACAGGCTCGCCGCCATCGGCCCGCCGCGATCGGGCTCGCCGACGAGTCGGCCCGTGACGATCTCGGCGACGTCGGCGGGGCGAAGGTGCATCTCGGCGAGGACGCGGCGCTCGAGATCGTCGAGACCTTCGCACGTCCCGGCGACGTGGTGATGGGCGCCATGGTCGGCGCCGCAGGCATCGGCCCGACGATGGCGGCGATCCGCAAGGGATGCCGGATCGCGCTCGCCAACAAGGAGACGCTCGTCGCGGCGGGCTCGCTCGTGATGGGCGAGATCACCAGGCGACAGGGCATGATCCTCCCCGTCGACAGCGAGCACAGCGCGCTCTTTCAGGCCATGCGTTCAGGCGAATCCCGCGAGGTGCGACGGGTGGTGCTCACCGCGTCGGGCGGCCCCTTCCGCACCTGGCCGCTCGAGCGACTGCGAAATGCCACCGTTTCCGACGCCCTCGCGCATCCGACGTGGAAGATGGGCCGCAAGGTCACCATCGACAGCGCGAGCCTCATGAACAAGGCCCTCGAGGTGATCGAGGCGCACTGGCTCTTCGGGCTCTCCGCCGATCGCATCGAGGCGATCGTGCATCCGCAGTCGGTGGTCCACGGCTTTGCGGAGTTCGTCGACGGATCGGTGATCGCCCAGCTCTCGCCCCCCGACATGAAGATGCCGATCCAGTGTGCGTTGACCCACCCCGAACGGGTCGACGGATGTGCGGCGCGGATGGACTGGACCCGCCTTCGCGGGCTCGAGTTCGAGCCGGTCGACCGCGAACGCTTCCCCGCGATCGACCTCGCCGGCGAAGTGATCCGACGTGGCGGCAGCGCCGGGGCGGTGTTCAACGCCGCCAACGAGATCGCAGTCGAGGCGTTTCTCGCGGGGCGGATCGGCTTCACGCGGATCCACGGGCTCGTCGCCGAAGCCCTCGAAGCGCTGCCAGCGCAGTCGCTCGAGTCGCTCGACGACGTTGCCGCCGCGGATGCCGCGGCTCGGGCGTGGACCGAAGAGCAGGTGGCGAGCGTTGCGGGCCGGTGATCCGGGCGCGGAAGGCGGCTCGAAGACCTCATCACGCTCCAACGCAACACCGCCCCGG
>JBMSXH010000519.1:0-2118 GCA_049425445.1 Phycisphaerales bacterium
CGACCAGGGCCAGGCGGGCGACAACGTCGGCTGCCTCCTCCGCGGCGTCGAGAAGAGCGACATCGAGCGCGGCCAGGTGCTCTGCAAGCCGGGCAGCATCAAGCCCCACACCAAGTTCGAGGCCGAGGTCTACGTCCTCACCAAGGACGAGGGCGGCCGCCACACGCCGTTCTTCTCCGGCTACAAGCCCCAGTTCTACTTCCGCACCACCGACATCACCGGCAAGCTCGAGCTCAAGGGCGCCGAGATGTGCATGCCCGGCGACAACGTCACCCTCGTGGTCGACCTCGAGGGCAAGGGCGTGGCGATGGAAGAGGGCGTCCGCTTCGCCGTCCGCGAAGGCGGCCGCACCGTCGGCTCGGGCGTCGTGACCAAGATCCTCGAGTGATCCCATTCGGTTGATTCCGGTCCGGCTTGCCCGGGCCACGGAGCGTTGCCATGGCCAAGAAGGCCCAGGACCGCGAATTCGTCTGGCTGCAGTGCAGCGAGTGCGGCGACCTCAACTACCGCACGAGCGTGCGCGTGAAGGGCGGCATGCCCGAGCGCGTGAAGGAGGGCTTCATGAAGTACTGCCCCCGCCTGCGCAAGCACACCCTGCACAAGATCAAGCGCAAGTGACCGGCCCGGCCGGAGCACGGCGCACTTACGCCAGTAGCTCAATTGGCAGAGCAGCGGATTCCAAATCCGCAGGTTGAGTGTTCGAGTCACTCCTGGCGTGCTGACGATCCGACGCGGCGCCGACGACCCGTTGCGGCGCCGCGAACCGGCATGCACGGCGCCGGCGGGACCGGAGGTCCGACCTCTCCGCCGCGCGATCCGCTGAAGGAACCACGACGATGGCGATGTCGATCTACAAGCGAGGCCAGGGCTACACCACCCGCGTCACCACCGCGGTCGCGGTCGGTCTGGTCGTCGCGCTCGGCGCGTACTGGCTCTGGGAGGAGTTCGCCGGTGCGACATGGTTCGAGCTTCCCTCGATCTACATCTCCGCCGGCATCGCCACGATCTTCGCGGCGGTCTGCTCCATCGTCTCCTATTGGCTGATCGGGGTCTGGTCCCGTTCGGTCGACTTCCTCATCGCCACGGACTCGGAGATGAAGAAGGTCAACTGGTCGACCCGCCGCGAGGTGATGGGGTCGACCGCGGTCGTGATCGGACTGTCGCTGCTCGTCGCGGCGTACTGCTTCGGCTTCGACCGGGTGTTCTTCCTCCTCTTCGCGTGGATGGGCGTCCTCGAGACCGGGGCCGCCTGACGCATCGACGGAGGGCGCTGTCCCTCCGAGAGTCCAACCCATGCTCGACAACCACGAACACGATTCCGACGCCGCTTCCGCCCACGAGGCGGCTCCTTCGCCCGAAGCCGGGCAGCCCGCCGAGAACGCGCCGGTCGAGAAGCCGGCGAATGCGCCGAAGCGGCTTCTCTCCGGACGCGACGCCGCCGCCAAGTTGGCGACCACCTACACGCCGGTCGGCGTCGCGACGCAGCGCATCACCGAGAGCCCGACCCGCCGCGCGGCCGAGCCGGTGCCGACGACCGCCGACGAGGACCTGCCCATGTACCGCGAGGGCATGGACTGGTTCGTGCTGCGAGTGGCGAGCAACAAGGAGTCGGGCGTCCGCGAGACGCTGCTCCGCAAGGTCGCGATCGAAGGCATGGAGCACCTCGTCGGCCGCATCATGGTGCCGACGGAGAAGATCAAGACCTTCAAGGCCGGCAAGCAGAAGGTCACCGAGACCAAGCTCTATCCGGGCTACGTCTTCGTCGAGATGCGCCTCGAGCCCGATGGCCGCATCCCGCAGGACGTCTTCTTCCTGATCAAGGAGACCACCGGCGTCGGCGACTTCGTCGGCACCGCGGGGCGGCCCACGCCGATGGCGCCGCACGAGGTGCAGAAGATGCTCTTCGACTCGAAGAAGCCCGAGGAGACCCCCGAGGTCCGCTTCGAGTTCGCCAAGGGCGATCCGGTCACGATCAAGGAAGGTCCGTTCGAGAACTACGAAGGCACCGTCGACGAGGTCCTCAAGGACAAGGGTCTCGTCCGGGTGCTCGTCACGATCTTCGGACGCCAGGCCCCGATCGAACTCGAGTACTGGCAGATCTCGAAGGTCGTCTCCTGA
>JBMSXH010000520.1:0-2116 GCA_049425445.1 Phycisphaerales bacterium
AAGGACGGTCGTTCGGCACATCGTGATCGATCGCATGTCGTCGACTCCTGCTCGAGGTACGCCGGGAATCCGGCTCGGACCCGCGCGCCCGCCACGGCGACCTTCGCCGAACCGAGCGCCAACGTGGGATCGGCCGATCGGATCGCCCATTCCAGTCCCGCGGGCGATTCGGAATCAAGCCCGCGGCGAGGCACTTCTCGGATGCACGAACAGAAGGTCCCGAAACCTCGCGGCATCCGACTCCTGTCCGAGAGGGCGCGTCGCGCCATCCCGCCCCGGAACGAACGCCTCGTATCCATCCGGAAGCAGGTCCCGAAACGCCCGGTAGCGCTCGATCGACCCAAGCTCGACGACGATCCGCGGCCGATCTCGAGCCAGAAGCGCCGTGCCGCCGGCGATCACCGCCCGCTCGTGGCCCTCCACATCGATCTTGACGAGATCGACGTCGCACAGGCCCTCGCGCTCGGCGAGCGCATCGAGGGTGTCCATCGGAACCTCGATCGACGCTCCCTCCCCCGACGCCTCGATCCGGTTCGCGCCGCAATGCCCGGGCTCCACCCGCATCGACACGCTGCCGCGGCGGTCCGAGAGCGCGACCTCGTGCACGCGGACGCGGTCGCTCGCCTCGCTCAGCTCCACGTTGCGTCGAAGCCTCGTCGCAGTCGCCGGCACCGGCTCGAAGGCATGGACCTGCGAGAACGTCGAAGAGGCGCAGAGCGTGTGGAATCCCGCATTCGCGCCGACGTCGAGCATGGTGCCGCCGCCGTTCGCGACGAGCCGGGTGATGTGGGGCGCCGGATTGCGTCGCAGGTAGCCGCACTCGGGGCTCTCCGCGAGATCGAGCCTCATCGAGAACTCGCGGCCCGCGAAGCGGAAGCGCACGAGCTTCGGGCACTCCTTCCCGAACCGGCCGAGCCTCGCCCCCTCCCAGAGCATCGACCACACGAGCGACACCGGCGCCTCCGGCGACGCGAGTTCGCGATCGAGATCGCGCACGAGGCCGTCGGCAAGCGACTCCGCGAGGAAGCGGAAGTCCTCCGGATCGTTCTCGGCGATCAGCAGGCCATGCAGCATCCACTGCGCCCGAGGGCGGCCGTGGATCGCTCGGCGGATCGCGCCGCGAATGAGCGTGCGGAGCGACAGGGGGCGTCTCCTTACTGGTCGTGGCCGAGCGTCGCGGGCAGGTCGTGGCCGGCGTCGCGAAGGACCTTCTCGCGCTCGGCGAGCTCGAGATCGTGCTCGACCATCATCGCCGCGAGATCCTCGACGCTCGTGCGGGGCTCCCAGCCGAGCTTCGCCTTCGCCTTGCTCGCGTCTCCGAGCAGCTCGTCGACCTCGGCCGGGCGGAAGTACTTGGGATCGGTCTCGACGAAGTCGGCGAAGTCGAGGCCCAGATGCGCGAAGGCCATCTCGCCGAACTGCTTGACCGAGATCATGCGGCCGGTCGCGATCACGTAGTCGTCGGCCTCGGGCTGCTGGAGCATCAGCCACATCGCCTCGACGTAGTCCCGCGCGAAGCCCCAGTCGCGCTGCGCATCGCAGTTGCCGAGGTAGAGCCGCTTCTGGAGGCCGAGCTTGATGCGGCCCGCGGCGCGGGTGATCTTGCGGGTGACGAAGGTCTCGCCGCGGCGCGGGCTCTCGTGGTTGAAGAGGATCCCGCTCGAGGCGTGCATGCCGTAGCTCTCGCGATAGTTGACGGTGATCCAGTGCCCGAAGACCTTCGCGACGCCGTAGGGCGATCGTGGATGGAAGGGCGTGGTCTCGCGCTGCGGGACCTCCTGGACCTTGCCGAACATCTCCGAGCTCGAGGCCTGGTAGTACCGCACCTGCTTGCCGGACCACTCCTGATAGGTGCGGATCGCCTCGAGCACTCGCAGCGTGCCGAGGGCGTCGACGTCGGCGGTGAAGAGCGGCTGATCGAAGGAGACCCGCACATGGCTCTGGGCGCCGAGGTTGTAGACCTCGTCGGGCTTCACCTCCTGCAGCAGCCGGGCCATCCCGTTGCCGTCGGTCAGATCGCCGTAGTGGAGGAAGAGCCGCGTGCCGCTCTCGTGGGGGTCGCGGTAGAGGTGGTCGATCCGCGCGGTGTTGAAGGAGGCCGACCGACGGATGACCC
>JBMSXH010000521.1:0-2112 GCA_049425445.1 Phycisphaerales bacterium
TCGACGTAGTCGCTGTGGCAGCTCGCCTTGCCCGCCTCGGCGCCGACGGCCTTGCGGGTCTTCGACGCGAGCTTGTGGATCTCCTCGGGGCTCAGCACGCCCCGCTTCTCGAGGATCTCCCGCTGCTCGGGCGTCAAGGCCGCGCTCTTGACCGGCTTGTCGCGGCGGTACTCCTCGGCCTTGCCGCTCGTGAACTCGACGATCTCCTTCGAGATCCGCACGCTGCACCAGTCGTGGCCGCACATCGCGCAGAAGTCGGTGTCGACGTCGAGGTCCTCGTCGTGGTAGGCCCGCGCCGTGTCGGGATCGAACGACAGCTCGAAGTGCTTCTCCCAGTTGAGGGCGGCACGGGCCTTGGTGAGCTCGTCGTCGCGATCGCGCACGCCGGGAATGCCGAGCGCCACGTCCGCGGCGTGCGCCGCGATCTTGTAGGCGATGCAGCCTTGCTTGACGTCGTCGCGCTTGGGAAGGCCCAGGTGCTCCTTGGGCGTCACGTAGCAGAGCATGCTTGCGCCGTGATAGGCCGCGGCGGTCGCGCCGATGCAGCTCGTGATGTGGTCGTAGCCGGGGAAGATGTCGGTGACGAGCGGGCCGAGCACGTAGAAGGGCGCGCCGTGGCAGAGCCGCCGCTGCAGCTTCATGTTGAACTCGATCTGGTCGAACGGCACGTGCCCGGGCCCCTCGATCATGACCTGCACGCCGTGCCGCCACGCCCGCTCGGTGAGTTCCCCGAGGGTCTCGAGTTCGGCGAGCTGCGCCGCATCGGTCGCGTCGGCGAGGCCGCCGGGCCGCAGTCCGTCGCCGATCGAGAAGGTGACGTCGTGGCGACGCATGACCTCGCAGATCTCGTCCCACATCGAGTACATCAGGTTCTCGCGGTGGTGGACGATCATCCACTTCGCAAGCAGGCTTCCGCCTCGGCTCACGATGCCGATCAGGCGCCGCTTGATGAGCGGCAGGTGCGCCTTCCGCACGCCCGCGTGGATCGTGAAGTAGTCGACGCCCTGCTTCGCCTGATGCTCGAGGGTCTCGAGCACGATCCGCTCGTCGAGGTCCTCGATCTTGCGACCGATGATCATCGAGTAGATCGGCACGGTTCCGATCGGCACCGTCGAGTGCTCGCAGAACGCGCTGCGGCAGGCGTCGAGATCGCCGCCGGTCGAGAGGTCCATCACCGTGTCCGCGCCCCAGCGGATCGACCAGTCGAGCTTCTCGAGCTCCTCGTGCATGCCCGAGGAGACCGGCGACGCGCCCATGTTCGCGTTGATCTTGGTCTTGGTCGCCCGGCCGATCGCCATCGGATCGAGGCGATGCGCGAGGTGGTTGACGTTGGCGGGGATCACCATCCGGCCCGCCGCGATCTCGGCGCGCACGAGTTCGGCGCTGAGATGCGGCTCGCGCGCGGCGACCCGTGTCATCTGCGGCGTAACGAGGCCGAGCCGCGCCGACTCGAGCTGCGTGATCGGCGTGAAGCCCTTGGGGTAGACCACGCGACGCCACTCGCCGCGAGCCGAGCGGAACTCGACGACCGACTTCGAGTCGCCGCAGCAGGTCTCGCACGCTTCGCCGCTCGGCGCCTCGGCGAGCGCCACGCTCGACCAGCCCTCGGGCAGAAAGTCCCATGCGGTCTTCGTGCTCACCGCCGGCATGCCCGGGGTGTCGGGTGAACTGAACGAGAGCGGTCCGCCGAGATCGGGACGGTTCGCGAAGGAGCCTGGCGTGGTCGCGGCGTTCGCCCCGCCGGGGTTCATCGCCCCGTGGATCGGAGGCGCGAAGCGCGAGAGCGTCTCGACTTCGAGTTCCGGATGCGACGCGAGGGCGTCGGAGCCGGCGGTGCGGTCGGCGGCGTCGGTCGGGCGAACGTGGATCATGGGATCGGCTCCAGGCGGCGAACGGACATCGCGCGGGATCCGCGAACCTTCCAAGGCGATCGCGGCACGCGGGCGCCGGCTCGGGGGGTCCGGCCCGCCCGCGGCTTCGAAGAAGCGGCGAGTTCGATCGGACGCGTTCCCTACGCCGGTGCGAGCCGGATCAGGTTCGACGGGTGCATCTCAGCCCGGGACGAGAATGCGTCCCGCGCGCCCCGCGCGTGGCGGGAGTGTAGCGGGGGCG
>JBMSXH010000522.1:0-2111 GCA_049425445.1 Phycisphaerales bacterium
ATCCAAGCGGGGGGACGGCGGCTTCGCCGGGCCGAGTCACGGCGCGGATTCGCGCCAGCGGCATGCCGGTGGACGCGGCGGCCATGGCGAGCTCGATGGCGGACGAGGTCGAGCGGCGCTGGGCGCCCTTCGCCTACGGGCGAGGCGAGACGACGCTGCCCGAGGCGACGGCTGCGGCGGTCCTCGCCGCGGGATGCACACTGTCGGTGGCGGAGAGCTGCACCGCGGGACTGATCGGCGAGATGATCGTCTCGGTCTCGGGCGCGAGCCGCTTCTTCGAGGGCGGCTGGATCGTCTACAGCAACGCGCTCAAGACGTCGCAACTCGGCGTGCCGGAGGCGTTGATCGCGGCGCACGGCGCGGTGTCGGAGCCGGTGGCCGCCGCGATGGCGATCGGCGCGGCCGCGAGGGCTGGCACCGATCTCTCGCTTTCGGTGACGGGCATCGCCGGACCGACGGGAGGCAGCGCAGAGAAGCCCGTCGGCACGGTCTTCATCGGTCTGTGCGATCGTCGCCACGGCGTCACGCAGGTCCGTCGATTCAGGTTTCCGGGAGACCGCGGCGACGTGCGCGAGCGAACCGCCAAGTCCGCGCTTTCGATGCTGCGATTCCATCTCGAGGGCGTGGGAGGAACGCGATTGTTGTGGGAGGTCCCCTCATGAGCGTCTCTGGATCGCCGTTGGAACGGATCGAGGTGGCGATCGCGCTCGGATCGAACCTCGGCGACCGCGAGGCGACGCTTCGTTCGGCGGTTGCGGCCCTCGATGCGCTGCCGCTGACCGATCTGCGGCGCGTCAGTCGGTTCCATGAGACCGAGCCGGTCGGACCTCCGGGGCAGGGGCGGTACCTGAACGCGGCGGCGATCCTCGCCACCGGGCTTCCGCCGAGGCGCCTGCTCGAGGCGCTCCTCGAGATCGAACGGCAGCACGGTCGGGTGCGCACCGGGCTTCGGAACGGACCGAGGACGCTCGATCTCGACCTGACCTTCTACGGCGACCTCGTGCTCTCGGAGGGAGGGCTCGAAGTGCCGCATCCGCGCTTCGCGACCCGCCGATTCGTGCTGGCGCCGCTCGCCGAGATCGCCCCGCACTGGCGGCATCCGGTCGTCGGGGTGTCGGTAGACTCCCTCCTTCGACGGCTCGACGAGCCGGCGATCGCCGTCCCTCGCTAGCGAAACCGGCGGAACCGCCGAACCAGGCCGCCCGCCCGATCGTCGCTTCGAGTCACCTCTCCGCGAAGCGTCTCGCGGAGATCACCCTCTTGCCGGAACCGAGTCGGAGCGTCCGATCGGGCCCGCCGGCCCCGCTCCGTGGAGAACCCCATGCGTCCGATGCTGTCCGGAACCCTCGCCCTCTCGCTGACCCTCGCCTCCGCGTCCCTTGCGGTCGCGGCGCCGCAGGACCTCGGCGGCGAGCCGATGATGATGCAGCCGATGCCGAGCCTCGACCTCACCGAGGGATTCGGCGAGTCGGATCGCTCCAACGAGACCCTGCTCAAGGCGCTCGACCGACTGAAGGCGATCGCCAAGAACTATCGCGACGCGAAGACCCTGAGCGACACCATCTCGATCGAGGTGGCGAGCCCCATGGGACCGCAGAAGCAGACGATGAAGATCGCCTTCGGTCCGGACAAGTCGGCGATGATCGACCTCGACGGCGCGCAGATCATCGCGGTCGACGGCAAGGTCAACCTCGTGCAGGAGGGCCTCAAGGACAAGTTCCTGCAGGTCCCGATGACCGGCAATCCGATCGAATCGCTCGCGACGGTGATCCCGAACATGGATCTGCCGATCCCGCACATCGGGCTTCGCTACGACGAGTTCTATCGGGCCGGCAACGTCTTCGGCCTGGGTCTCATGGAGGAGCCCGAACTCGCCGGATATCGAATGATGGACGGCAAGGAGCTGTTCCTCTTCGAGGATGGCCCGTCGACGCTGCTCGTGACCGTGCCGAAGAGCGGCCTCATCGAGGACATCAAGGCCTCCTTCACGCCGCCGGGGATTCCCGAGGGCATGGACTTCCGCATGAATCTCATGTTCACGATGCAGCCCAAGGTGGGCGATGCACTCGAGACGCCGATCGCGTTCGACGCGAAGGGCCGCACCGCGGTCT
>JBMSXH010000523.1:0-2111 GCA_049425445.1 Phycisphaerales bacterium
GCCGAGGATCGAGCGAAGGAACGAGAGTTCCTGCGGATCGATCGCGGCGGGAGCCGGCGCGGGCCGCGGGGGATCCTGGGCAACGGCCGAACCGGCGAAGCCTCCCGCCACGACCGCCACGAGGAGCGAGGCGATCCGCGTCCGAGGCTCGCCTCGTGGCGGGATGCGGAGGTCGCGATGCGTGGCACGCTCGGGCAACGGAGATCGACTCCTGGGAGAACGGCTCCCGGGCGGAGGAGCCATCCTTGGTGAAGTTCATCGGATGAAGCGGGCCCGCCCTTGCCGCGGAAGGGCAGGCGACGTTCAATGCTAGGGTCTGTTCGACGATCCGCTGAAGCCCTGAAGGAACACCGCGTCGCCCGGATGGTCGGATGGCGCGTCGAAGTCGATGAAGCCATGCGGGATGCCGCGGGCGTCGACCTTCGGGGATCGGTTGGGCAGGACGTTCGATACGCGGTTGGACCTCGTGGGTCGTTCCGCACGCCTCGTGACGCGGGTCCCCGGAGCCTTGGATGGACGAGTGGCAGTCGGCTGAGGACCACGTGGATCGCGCGGTGGATCTCTACCACCGCGGCCGCTGGTCGGAGGCCGAAGCCGAGTTCCGCAAGGCGATCTCCCACGACCCATCCAGAGGCGACTGGCACTTCAATCTCGGGCTGACGCTCGAGGCGGCTGGTCGAGACGGCGATGCCCTGACCTGCTACGAGATGGCCGCGTCGCTGCTGCCCTCGGAGTACGAGCCATCGATCGCCGCCGGCTGCACGGCCGCCAGACTTGCCCGTCACGCGGAGGCGCTCGCCCACTTCGAGCGGGCCAACGAGATCGCTCCCGAGCACGAGGGCGGGTATGCCCGCCGCATCGAGATGCTGTCGGCACTGGGACGGCACGACGAGGCCGAGACGGTCTACTTCCTCGCGCAGCAGGCGTTGGAGGAGTATCCGCTGTGCCTCAAGGCGATGGGCGAGAGCCTGCTTGACCGCGGCAATCTCGATCGCGCCGGCTGGTGCTTCAGAGAGGCGTTGCGCCAGGATCCGTCGATCGGCGGCGTGCGATCGCGGCTCGCCTCGGTGCTCGCGGCCACCGGTCGGCCGAATCGGGCCCTCCAGATGTACCTGCAGGATCTCCGCGACGATCCGGGCAACGTCGCCACGCTTCTCAGCTACGGATCGCTGCTGGCCGACTTGAAGCGGCATCCCGAGGCGGCCGAGAAGTTCAGACGCGTCCTCGAACTCGAACCCGCCAACGCCGAGGCGCACTGGCGTCTCGGCGAGTTGGCCGTGCGGGCCGGTCGCCTGGAGATCGCTCGGTCGGAGTTCGAACTCGCGCTCCAACTCGAACCGGACCGCCCCGACGCCCATCTGCATCTGGCGGAGGTTCGTCGACGTCTCGGCCATCGGCCCGAGGCCCGGCGACATCTGGCCGAACAGACTCGGCGACTGGTGGCGATGGAGCGACCAACCCCCGCGTCGGTTCTCCGAACAGCTGAACTCGTGCTCGAGTCGAGCGAGGGCCGTTCCACCACCGACGCCCGTCGCGCGATCGAGTTGCTCGACCATCTGCGCGAGTTCGTGAGGCGCGACCCGGAGGCCCTCCGTCTTCTCGCCTTCGCCTGCTTCGCCGCTGGCGACCTCGACCGCGGGGCTTCGGTCAGCCGACGTCTCCTTCGGCTCGATCCCGGCTCGATCGCCGCCATGCACAACCTCAGTCTGTCGGCCTTGGAGTCGGATCGGCTTCGCGTCGCCTGGATGTGGTGGCGGAAGGCGACGAGGGTGGCGCCCACCGACGAGGGCCTTCGTCGGATCCGCACGCAGTTGGTGCTGGCGACCATCGCCGGACGGCTCGCGATTGCGAGACGGGCAATCGGCCGAGTTCTCGCCGCGATGTCGAACACGAGTTCGCGGGTCTGGGCGAGGATCCGCTCGCTTCGCTGAGCGTCTCGGCCCCTCGTCGGATTCGAGATCTCCCGCCCGGAACCCGAACGCGCGGCGTCCATCCGACATCCGTCGCTCGACGCGTGAACGCGTCGCACGGAGCCGTCATCGCCGCCAACCGCGGGGCGGCGAGAGGTTCGGGTCAGAGCGTGGCGCTGGTGTAGGGCAGCAACGCCATGA
>JBMSXH010000524.1:0-2106 GCA_049425445.1 Phycisphaerales bacterium
ACGGGACCGAGCGGGAAGCGATTCCTGCTGCCGGAGGACCCGTCGAAGCACGACTTCCTGTTTCTGGCCACCGGGACCGGCATTGCCCCCTTCCGAGGCATGGCGCTCGAATTGCTCCGGCATTCCAGACGCGCCTGCGGCAGCCGCGTCGAGCTCGTGATGGGATCGCCCTACACGACGGATCTGCTCTACGACGACCTGATGTGCGAACTCGCCTCGGAGCACCCCAACTTCACCTACCACCCCGTGATCAGCCGCGAACGACGCGACGATGGCGGCCGTGGCGAGTACGTCCACCAGTTCCTCGAGCGCCGCCTCGACCGGTTCGGCGAGATGCTCGCGAATCCCCGCACGCTCATCTACATCTGCGGCCTCGCGGGCATGCAGAGCGGAGTCTTTTCGCTGCTGGGTCGGCACGGCTTTGCGAACGGCTATCTGCGGGTGGCCGAGGAGCTCGCGGGCGTCGACCCGAAGGACTGGACCGCCGAGCAGATCCATCGACGGGTGCGACACGCCCCGCGCTGCATGGTCGAGGTGTACTGAGCGGACGCCCGCGCCAGACCGCCGCAGGAGACCGAGGGGTCCGCATTCAAGCCGATCGCCGCCATCGGCTGAACGAGTCGGACGCGACTTCAAGACGACGACGCCCGACCTTGCGGCCGGGCGTCGGTGCATCTGGGTTTCAAGGATCGATCAGCGAGCGAAGTGGGCGAATGCGCGGTTCGCCTCGGCCATGCGGTGGGTCTGCTCGCGAACGGCCATCGCCTTGCCTTCGCCGCGGGCGGCATCCCACAGTTCGCGGGCGAGACGAGCAGCCATCGGCTTGCCCTTCTCCTCGCGAGCGGCGGTGATGACCCAGCGGAAGGTCAGCGACTGCTGACGTCGCCGGTTGAGCTGCATCGGCACCTGATAGTTCGCACCGCCGACCCGCTTCGAGCGGACCTCGACGTGCGGACGAACGTTGTCGATCGCGCGATGGAAGACCTCGATCGAGGTCGGCGGAGCGCCCTCGATCTTCTCGCGATCGAGGCGACCCTGAATGAGTTCCAGCGCGTCGTAGACGATCCGCATCGCGGTCGCCTTCTGCCCGCGGATCATGATGCAGTTGATGAACTTCGCGAGGGTCAGATCTTCGAACCGGGGATCGGGGCGAAGCTGATCTTCGGAGGCGGTGATGCGTCCAGCCATGATTCGACTCCTTGGGGGCTGCGGTGCGCAGGCACCGTCGGTTCACTGCGGCGGGGAGATGGGCATTCCCAGGAATCGCCCGCAGTTACCTGCCCGAGTTGGGGATCCACGATGCGCCCGGGCGACGTCGCCCGGTGCGAAAGTCACTTCTTGCCCGGCTTCGCGGCGACCTTCTTCTTGACGCCGTACTTCGAACGGCCCTTGCGGCGACCATCGACGCCGAGGCAGTCGAGGGAGCCACGAACGACGTGATAGCGAACGCCTGGAAGGTCGCGGACGCGGCCGCCACGCACAAGCACGATCGAGTGCTCCTGCAGGTTGTGGCCTTCGCCGCCGATGTAGGCGGTCACTTCCTTGCCGTTGGAGAGTCGCACGCGAGCGACCTTGCGAAGCGCCGAGTTGGGCTTCTTGGGGGTCACGGTGCGGACCTGAAGGCACACGCCCCGCTTCTGCGGGCACGCGGCGAGGTCCTTGACCTTGCTCTTGGACGGCGGATCGACGCGGGGTCGGCGGACTAGCTGGTTGATCGTTGGCATGAAACGTCGGCCTTTGAGGGGAATCGGGAAGCGTACCGGGCGACTCCGTCGGCGCCAAGGGTCGACTCGGCTTCCCGAGCCCAAGTCGCCCCACCCACCCTCCTCCCCGGTCGGCGGCCTCCCGCTCCTCGTTCAGTCCCGAGGAATCGCGGCCACCGCCAGCTGATCGCACCGCTCGTTCTCGGGGTGGCCGTTGTGGCCGCGGACCCAGATGGGGCGGATCCGATGGCGACGCCGGAACTCGTCGAGATGCTTCCAGAGGTCCGCGTTCTTGACTGGACCGGAGGTGGTTCGCCAGCCCTTCCGCTTCCAGCCGTCGAGCCACTCCCCGAGCCCCTTGGTGACGTACTGACTGTCCGAGTACAGGGCGACCTCGCAGCCC
>JBMSXH010000525.1:0-2102 GCA_049425445.1 Phycisphaerales bacterium
AATCGCTTCGGCCTCCGTGTTTTTGGCTGCCCCGATGCCGAGCCGAGGCCGGCGACACCGTCGCGGATCCGCCTGGGCGAGCGGGCGAGGAGGCCCGCGCCGGGCGTCGAGATCACTATGCTTCCCACCCCCGCGTACGGGCGGGATCGGTCCTTCCAGCACTCCCCTGAATCACCGACGGAGCGAGCCCCATGGCCCACGTCATCGCGGAACCCTGCATCGGCACCAAGGACACCTCGTGCGTCGACGTCTGCCCGGTCGACTGCATTCACCCCGCCAAGGGTGAAGGGACCTTCGAAGGCTCGACGCAGCTCTTCATCGACCCGGACACCTGCATCGACTGCGGACTGTGCGTCGACGAGTGCCCCGTCCAGGCGATCTTCCCCGAGGAGGATCTGCCGGAGGAATGGCGGAAGTACATCCAGATCAACCGCGACTTCTACAAGCCGGCCTGATCGCCGGTCAGGCGGCGACGGCTCGCTCGACGCCCGCCGGGGCGTCTGGTCGCTCGGTGAAGTCCTCGGCACGGCCTCGCAGGTCGACCGAGCTCCGCAGCGTCTTCCGGTACCCGAGCTTTCGGATCACCTCGAGGACGTCGGTCCAGTTGGGGAACGCCTTGCCGTTGACCCGCTTGAACTCCTCGATGGCCACGAGGAAGAGGAACTGCTCGCGGTTCATCTCACCCTCTTCGGCGGCGCGGACGAAGTCGCTCAGTCGACGACCCGGGCCGCGGCGACGCTCGAGGTTGGTTTCGGAGACGGGAGCAAGCGACCGTCGATCGTCGCCGCTGCGGCGGTCGGCCGTGGTCACGTCGTCGTCGTTGCGAGTTCCGCTCGGGCGGGCGTGGTCTGCCATCGACTTCTCCTCGGGATCGGCGCGCCGATCTGGCGGCGAGGCCACGGCGCGGACCGATAGACTCGTTCCGTCGAGGGTGATCGGCGGATCGAACGGCCGCCTGACCCTGTTGGTGAACGGATGAGCGAAACCGCCGCCCCGACAACCCACACAACCCTCAATGTCCGCGCCGCGGTCCTGGCGTGGGTCCTTCCCGGACTCGGCCACGTCTCGCTCGGCGATCGCCGCCGCGGGATGTTCGTCGGCGGTGGCGTGCTCGGGCTCTTCCTTGCCGGGCTGCTCGTCGGCGGGCTCGACGTGGTCGATCGCCGCGAGGACCACCTCTGGTTTCTCGCGCAGGCGGGCGCGGGGCCGGTCGCGTGGATCGCGGACATCGCCAACGCCAACCTCGTCGCGTCCGGACGCTTCGGCGAACTGCTCCAGGCGCCGCATCCGGATCCGATGGCTCCGCGGGGGACGATGGTGCAGGTCTCGAGCCTGAAGAGCCTCGCCCACCCCAACGAGATGGGAACCCTCTTCGCGGCGATGGCGGGACTCATGAACGTCGTCGCGGTGCTCGATGCGCTGTCGCGTCGGCCAGCGGAGACGACCCCGTGACCGACCTCTCGGCCGTGATCGCCTGGATCCCGTTCATCGAGCCGCTTCCCGGCGTCGAGCGGTGGTGGATGCTGCTCGTGGTGCCGCTGTCCTTCGGCATCGCCCTCACCTACAAGGCGCTTCGAATGCCGAGGCTCGATCGGATCTGGAGCGCCGCCGGCGTCATGACCGTGCAGATCCTGCTCGGTCTCTTCGGCCTGGCCCTCGCGTTCCTGATCCTGGTGCAGGTCGTCGTGCCGATGCTGCCCGCCGACTGAGCATCACGTCGCCTCGGACGATCCCGCGTCGGGCCGACGCACGCCGCGACCTGGTCGAAGGCTGCTCGCGTTCGCGGCGCCTCGGCGCGGCGCTCCCTTCGGCGGTGGCTTTCGTGCGGCGCTCTTGCGACCGATTCGCGGGCCACGCCCCGAGATCGTCCGCTTGCCGCCCGTTCCGCTCGCCTCGCCCGACTTGGCCCGATCGCCCGCCCGAGCACCGGCGCGCTTGGCGCCCTTCGCCGGGGCGCGGTCGGCGGGCTTGCGCGTCGCCCCCTCGGCGGGTCGGGCGACCGTGCGGACCGCCGGCTTGCCGCCGCCGCGTCGTCGCGCGAGTCGAGGCGGCGTCGGGGCGCTCAGTTCGGGCGGCGTGGGGTCGGCGTCGCGGGCGCGCCC
>JBMSXH010000526.1:0-2097 GCA_049425445.1 Phycisphaerales bacterium
CCAAGACCGATGCGGAACTGGTGGCGATCGTCCGCGGCAGCGAGTCGATGGCGGGTCGGAACCTCGCGGCGGAGGCGAGTCCTCGAGAGACGGGCCGCTTCGAGGAGGATCTCGGGTCGTGGTCTCCCCGGTCCGAACGTCGTGATGCATCGCGATTCCGGGTTGCGGCGCTCGACTGCGGCGCGAAGCGGAACATCTACCGTCACCTGGTCGATCGCGATTGCGAGGTGATCTTCTTCCCCCACGACGCGACCGCCGCGGAGATCCTCGCGGAGCGACCCGACGGCCTGCTCGTCTCCAATGGCCCCGGGGACCCGGCTGCGGTCGAGGCAACCGTCGCGACGCTTCGGGAATTGGCGGGCCGGATCCCGACGTTCGGCATCTGTCTTGGACACCAGATGTTGGCCCTGGCCCTCGGAGCCTCGACCTGGAAGCTCAAGTTCGGGCACCGCGGCGCCAATCAACCGGTCCGCAACCTCCTGACCGGGCGGGTCGAGATCACGAGTCAGAATCACGGGTTCTGCGTCGACGAGGAATCACTTGTCGCCGCGGGCGGCGAGGTCACCCACCGCCATCTCAACGATGGCACCGTGGCGGGTTTCCGTCATCGCGAAAAGCCGATCTTCTCGGTGCAGTACCACCCCGAGGCCTCGCCGGGTCCTCACGATTCGGCGTACCTCTTCGACTGCTTCCTGGAGTCCATGCGGACCCGACGCCCGGTGGCTGCAGAGGCCTTCAGGCGAGCGCAGTCAGGGGGAGTCGCCATCGAGATCGAGACGGTCTCGCCGACGGTCCACGCGTAGCGGGGGCTCCGGGATCTTGGGTCGCGGTTGCTCCGAGGATGGAAGGGTCGGGCGACGCGTGTCGCCAGCGGCCTGCCCGACCGTTTTTGCATTTCCCTTTCTGCCCGATCGGTGCTGCCGCGCCGAGCGTCGGAAGAACCGCCGGGGCAGTCCTTTCGGACGCTTGCGTTGCCGTTGTGTTCGTCTTAGTCTCCGCGACGCTCCACGGTCCCGGTCCGTTGCGGCCCCGATCGTCCCCGGAGCGATGCGTCGGAGCCTCCGGCTTCGGCATCGTGGTTTCGATCGGACTTGGACTCAGAATCTCTTGTTGATCGTCGGCCCATCAGGGAGTTGCGAATGAATCGGGAATCTTCCCGCGTCGGTCTGCTGTGGTGCGGTAGCGCCTTCTTCGCCGCCTCGCTCGCCTTCGTTGTCGAGAATTCGGTTGCTCAGCAGACGCCGCCGGATGAACCGGTCTCCGAACCCGCGCCGAGCGAGCCGGCAGCCGAACCCGCGCCGATCGACGAGCCGGCCTCTGAGCCGACGCCGAGCGACGAGCCCGTTGCCGAGCCCGCCCCGATCGACGAGCCCGCTGCTGAGCCCGCGCCGAGCGACGAACCGACGCCCGCCAGCAACGATGAGCCGATTGTGGAGGAGACGCCGGTTCAGGCTCCGCCCGCTCCGGTCGCGCCCAACGCCGACGCCGAGCGGACGGATGCTCGAGCGGCAATGAAGGCCGGGCGCTGGGAGGCGGCGGTCGCCGCGTGGACCTCGGTCCTTCGAATCATGCCCGGCGACACCGAGGCCACCGCAGGACTTCGTCGCGCATCGGCGATGCTCGACCGCGGCGACGTGGCGACGCAGTACCAGCAGGATCTCTCGATCATGCGCCAGCGGGCGCAGGCCGAGTACGAGGCCGCCGTCGGTCGCGCGAACGAAGCGCTCGCGAAGAGCGACTTCCGCACCGCCGAGGTGACCGTCGTCAAGGCGAAGGTCGACCTTCAGCGGGCCCAGCAGTCGATGCCGGTCGACGAGTACAGCGACCTGATGGCGAAGCTCGACGGCATGCTCGACACGATCAACCGCGCTCAGGAGACGGCCATTCGCGCCGCCGCGGATCAGGCCCGACTCGAGGCCGACCTCTCCAAGAGCAAGACGCAGCAGGCCCAGCAGGAGGCCCGGCAGCGGCTCATCACCGAGAACCTGATCCGCGTCCGCCAACTGCAGCTCGAGATGAAGTACTCCGAGGCTCTCGAGGTCCTCGACCAGATCCTCTTCCTCGACCCGCACAACCCCGCGGCGCTCACGCTTCGAG
>JBMSXH010000527.1:0-2091 GCA_049425445.1 Phycisphaerales bacterium
CGACGAGGCTCGGCCGGCGTTCTCGACCGATCTCGTCGAGGTGGAAGTGACGATCCTGCACATGCCGTCCGGCGCCACTTCGCCGGTCGAACTCACCCGCCTCAGCTGGCTCGCGCCGTGAGAAGCCACCGATGACTCGAACCAACTGTCCGACGAAGCGCCGCTCGCTCCTGGCCACCCGACGCGGCGTGTCGAGCGTGCTGTCGATGATGTTCCTGGTGATCTTCGGATCGCTCGGCGCCGCGATGGCGGTGGTCGCGCAGGGCAATCTGCGGACCGCGGACTCCGCGATTCGGGTCAGCCGCGCGATGAGCGCCGCCGAGACCGGCCTGGTCTTCGCGACGCGTCGTCTCACGAGCGAAGCGTCGCGCTTCGTGGTCCGCCGCGGCGTGATCGACGCGACGTTCGCCAACCAACTGTGGCGCGGGACCTACTCGCCCGATGATCCTGGGGACCTCGTGGTGCTCCCCCCTGTGGGATACGAAGTCGTCGTGGCGCCGACCGGCATCGCGCAGGCCCTGCTCGACGCGCACTACGTCGACGCCGGGGCGGTCGATCTCGAGCCGGGCGATGCACAGCTTCCGTCGTTCGACCACGCCACCGGCCGAGTCGACGTCAAGCCGATCCGCATCGGCGGTGGCACTCATCGTGCGAGCTTTCGACTGACCTACCAGCCCGTGGTAGGCACCTCGCGAATCCTCGTGGTCAGCGAAGGACGGGACGGCGACGTGACCCGCACGCTGCAGATGGAGTTCGAGCTCGACAAGCGCATCGAGTACGCGGTGCTGTCGCCGAACCGGATCATGGTCGGCAAGAACGTCCTCGTCGAGGGCCCGATCGGCACGACCTTCGGCATCGTCGACGGCGAGATCAACACGACGCATGGCCAGCCGGTGGTGATGCGAAGCGACTTCCGCTACCTCGATCCGGATCTCGACGCCGCGATCGCGAGCCTCGAGCAGGCGGTCGAGCAGTACGACGTGGACGGCGACAATCGACTTCGGGTCCATCATCCGATCGAGATGTCCGGGCTTGCCGTCGATCCATCGCTCGTCGACGTCGATGGCGACGAGTTCGTGGACGAGTTCGATCTCTTCCTCGCCCGATTCGACGCCGACGGCGATGGCCGCGTGGTCTGGGACTCGGCTCGGGCCGTCGCGGCCGGCTACGCCCTCGCCGAGGTTGAGTTCGGCGGCATCGACGACCAGCTCGCACGACTGCTCGACCTTGCGCGGTCCGATCGGAACGGCGACGGCTCGATCGACGGCGAAGACATCCGGCTCGGCCGTGGAGACGGAGTCATCGACGTGCTCGACCGCCCCGCGAAACTCCGCGGCGACCTTCGCCTCGCGGTCACGGCGGAGCGCTGGGAGACGGAGTCGGGCGGAACCTGGAAGCGACATGTCCGGGGCTCGGTCCGTTCCGGCGACAAGGCGCCCGCGACGTTCGGAATCGAATCGGAGGAGCTTCGAACCGTCACCACCGACATGTTCGCCGACACCGCGGGGTGGTTCGACGAGCAGGCGACGACCGAACTGCTGGCAGACCTCGGCATCGCATCGTGGAACGCATGGACTCCGACCGAACTCGACGCCGCGACGGTCACCGATCCGGATTCGACCGCGGAGGGCTGGGTCCACGAGGAAGTGCCGTTCGGATCCCCCAACGCCTACGACTGGTATCGACGCCCGGTGATCGTCGGACGCACCTTCACGAACCTCCGCATTCCCACCGGCACCAACGCGCTCTTCAAGGACTGCACCTTCCTCGGCGTCACCTACATCGAGACGGGCACCTCCTGCAGCCATCAGAACTGGAACTTCTTCGGCACCGTGAACCGAAGCGGCGAGGCGCCGGACTTCGTGTTCGAGGTGGCGGACTGGGCGCAGAATCTCGTGCCGCCGTTCAACGACTCCCTCCTGCCCCCGGGTTCGCCGCCGGGGACGAAGTCCCTTTCGAACAACCTCCGCTTTCACGATTGCACGTTCCTGGGCTCGCTCGCGGGCGACACGCCCGACACCTACACGCATTGGCGCAACAAGATCCAGGTGACCGGCGGCACGCGGCTCTACAACCGCCCAGACGATCCGG
>JBMSXH010000528.1:0-2084 GCA_049425445.1 Phycisphaerales bacterium
CCACGATTTCCCGAACTTTCGCCACCCGACCGGTCTCGTGCGCACCAGCGTGATCTCGTCGTCGGACGCCGAGGCGACGCGGAGCCCTCCGACGACCTCCGACCGAAGCAGCGGGATGTCGAGCGACTTTCCGCGCGCCAGCAGGGCGGCGTGCAGCGTGCTCGCCTTTCGCGAGGCCCGCAGGCCATACCCGATCCCGACGATCGATGCCAGCAGCAGCGCGGCCGGCCACCCCGTCCAAGAGAACACCAGACTGTCAGTCCCGGCTGCACTCGGCGCTTCGGCGGATTGCTCGAGGTTGGACAGCGTGGTCGAGATCACATACAGCCTCTCGAGCAGATGGATCGACAACATGCCAAGAAGTCCGACCGCCGAAAGCAGCAGCGCGGTCTGTCGCCGACGGCTGTCGGCGGCCACGATCTCGATGTCGGCCAAGTCGGTTTCGGTTGCAGCCGGATGACTCATGCGTGGGTTCGCATCGGCCATGCGGCGAAGACTACTAGGAAGTCCAGAGGGGGTGGGTCGGCCCGCAGCGAGGCGATCCCCGTCCGAGAGGTTTCGGACATCGAACGCTCCAGCGAACCCGACCCGGTCCTGACTCGGCACCCTCCCGCGGAGAGACCCGGCGAGACCTTTGGCCCATCCGGTTGTTCAGGACCAGACCGGAGTCGGTGCGTGTCCGCGATTGCCGCCGGGCGGCCTGGTGCCCAGATTGATCCCTGTCCACGATTTCCGAGGCGGCCTGGCCCCCGGATCGATGCCTGTCCACGATTTCGTCCACGACTTCGGACTAGGGTGGTCTGGTCCTCCGGATCGGTGCCTGTCCAAGATCTCGCTGTCCAAGATCTCGCTCGACGGTCCTTAGTCGCCGACCGGCGGCGCAAGACTCGTTTGCGTCGATGGTCTCGGCGTGCCGGCCTTCGGATCGCGGCGGTTGGGTCCGACCGGAGTCGGTGCCTGTCCACGATTGCCGCGGCAGTGCCTTGCCACGCGACGCAGGAGCTTTTCCCGGCCGATGCCGACCGCGGCGTTGCTCGCGAGGAGCCGCGCGAGGACCTCGTGCGCGAGTTCCGTCGGCCGCAGCGAATGGTCGGGTCGCTCGTGCCGAAGCTGAGGGGCCGCTATGCGGCGGACCTCCGCGTAGATCGTGTCGGTCAGCGTCGCCATCGGGCTGCCTGATGCCTCGCCAAGGGGCGAGGCGGGATCGATTCGCCCGATCTGCACGGCCGGGTTGGTGGTCGCGTGCCTGGTGGAAGCGTATCGCGCCGTGCGGGACGTTCAGCGCATCGCTTGGCCCAACGCGACGCCGAGTGGTCGGGCCTTGGGCGTTGGGCGGCCAGCGCCTTGCTCTTCGAGCCGTCCGTCGCCGACTTGCCTCAGCGTTGCCGCCACCGGAGCACGACTAGCCCGTGCAGCGGCGGATTCGGCACCTCGATGCGGAGGATGGTGTACTCCGACAGGTCACGACCGAGTCCGGCGACCGCCTGCGCGAGGGCGTCGCCGTACGCCCCGCTCGCGGATCGCCACGGCAACGGGAGCCGCGGGGACTCGATCACGCGGGGCTCCCGCTCGAAGGGCAGGCGGCACGACTCCTCGATGGGAATCGCCGTCGTGCTGTTCCGCACCCACGCGATCAGGTCGAGCGGCGCATAGATCGCCGCCGACGCCGACCCGACCTGCCGAATGCTCCGGTGCACCAGCACGTCGAACACCGCCGCCTGCAGCGGCAGCGTCACCACCATCGCGGAGGCGAGCACCTCGTCGTTCGGATCGAGCCGTCCGCTCCTGCGGGCAGCCTCGGCGAACACGAGCCGCAGGCCGTGCGACCGCGATGGATCGAGATCGGTGAACTCGATCGACGATCGCTCCTCGCGGTCGACCCGACGAATCTCGCCGAGCTCCTCGACCCGCGACGACGAGAGCGCCGGAAGCAGCGGACGCAGCGGCGACCTCGACAACTCGCGTCCTCCCGCGGTTGCCCGGTCCCTCGACTTCGCCTGCACCGACCAGCGGTAGATCGGCCATGCCCCTCCCGGACGGGAACGGGAGAGTTCCTCGAAGAGGCTCACCGAGGCGGAGTCGAG
>JBMSXH010000529.1:0-2076 GCA_049425445.1 Phycisphaerales bacterium
TCGAGAACCAAGCCCCCGACCGGGCGTTCCGAATCGGTCAGACTCGAACCGTGCATGTCCACAAGATGGTGTCGACCGGCACGCTCGAGGAGCGGATCGATCGGATGATCGAGCAGAAGACCGAACTCGCAGAGCAGGTCGTTGGGTCCGGCGAGTCGTGGATCACCGAACTCTCGACCGGCCAACTCCGGGATCTGCTCGAGCTTCGTCGCAGCACCTTCGAGGAGGCCTCGTCGCGATGAGCGAAGGTCCAGCGCGTCCCGTCGCCCGGCGGAACGAGAATCCGCGACGAGTTGTCGGCGGCCAGCGGCTTCTTCGTGCCGACGGCTTCGGGCCGTGGCCGTGGCCGGCGGAAGGCTGGCTTCTGCGCGTCCGAGCCGCCGGCGAGGAGGAGTCCATGGAGGGTCTCGCCTACGCGAAGAGCGGGCAGGTTGCGACGCTCTCGATCGCACCGGGGCGCGTGACCGCTGCCGTGCAGGGGAGGATGCCGCGCCCCCACGGCGTGACGGTCGACTGGCCGCCGATCGAGCCATCGGTCATCGACCTGATCCTTCGACGCCTTGCCGCGGATCCGGCAGCCGCGGCGAGCGTGCTGCTCGGCGAGGTTCCGCGTTCGATCGAGTCGACCTTCCGCGAGCACGGTGTTGCCTTGAGCCCATGCGAGGGAGAGCCTGTGCGGTTCTGCTGCTCCTGCGGAAGGCTGTCGGGATGCCGACATGAGATCGCGGTGGCGTGGATCCTGCAGGATCGAATCGCGAGCGATGCCTGGGCGCTGCTGCGACTGCGCGGTCTCGATCGAGAAGACGTGCAGGACCGCGTACGTCTGGCTCGGCGTTCGGGCGATGAGGCGTCCAGTCTCGGTCTTGCCTCGCCGGGGACCCCCTACGAAGCGCCGATCGAGGAGTTTTGGCGTCCCGGCGCCTCGCTCTCGCAACTCGAGAGCATGCCTCCGGCACACCATGCTCCGATGGCCCTGCTCCGCAGACTCGGTCCCTCTCCCTTGGAAGGTCGATTTCCGCTGGTGGGGCTGCTCGCGAGCGCCTACGAGACGATTGCCAGTCGGGGGACCATGCTTGCCTCGACTGGCGATGCGGTCGAGAGTTCTCCGGTCCACGAGTCCGTCGAGCGCCGATCCACCGACCAGCCGGGCGAGTCGGGTGATGCGGCTTCGCCAGAGATTTCCGTCGAGCCGCGGCCTCCAAGCAACGCCGGCCGGCCTCTCGGGCGGGCCGTCGCCAAGAGGAAGACGCCTCCCGCCCCCTCGTGAGCAGGCTGCTCGATCAACGCATCGACTGCCGCTTCCAGACGCCGCCCAGCGAAGGAATGCCCTCCGCCTCGCGGCCCGAGACGATCGCGATTTCGAGGGAGCCATCGAACTCGAACTTGAAGGACGCCGAGATCGGCGGCTCCGCCGTTGCACCGCTCCCCAGCGCGTCTGGCGTGAACGTCACTTCGTCTGAACCGTTGGAAAAGACTCCACTTCGCGCCTCGATCCCCGAGGCATCGAACATCGAGAAGACGCCCGACGGCATGAGTTTCAACTCCAGCCTCGCGCCGCCTTCGCTTCGCCACCAGTGACCGACCAGCGGCGACCAGTCCGGGAAGTTCTGTTCCTTGAGCACCCATTGATCGTCGCGCCGTATCCAGTCGTGGGACACGCGATCGACCACCTGCTCCTCGCCGTGCGTTCTCACGACCTCGCTGACGGTTCGAATCCTGCCCGGCCTCTCGGAAACCAAGACCGTCTCACCGAACTTGAACGTCGATTGCGAGCCTTGCGATTCGAGCGACTTGAGGAACTGCGCCTTGGAGCCGTAGCCAAGCAACGCGACCGCCTGAATCGAAGCACCGTCGTCCAAGTTCGGCGCGAGTGCGATCGCATCGCGATCATTCATGGCCTTCTCAATCGCTGTCAGTCGCGCCGTGATCTCGGACGGAACCTTCGACGCCGAGGCGTGCGACACGTCGGACGAGCCGCCTTCACAGCCGACGCCCGAACCTATCTCGATCGCGGCGATGACCGTGGCGGCTAGCCCCGTCTGCACACCACCCCACGCAACATTTGTTAAAGGCACC
>JBMSXH010000530.1:0-2063 GCA_049425445.1 Phycisphaerales bacterium
TCTCGGAGAGGTTCTTGTTGGCCTTGACGAGGACCGAGCCGGCGAAGGAGTCGAGGTCGATGGAGACGACACCCGAGGTCTGGAGCCGAATGGTCTCGTCGGTCTCCCATCGGACGCCACGGGCCGCCCGGGAGACGTCATGCATGCCGCCGATCACGACGTCGTCGGGCTGCCCCGGCGTGCAAGCGGCAACCACGGCTGCGAGCGATGCAAGCAGGGAGTTCCGGAGGAAGAACCGGGCGTGACTTCGAAGCATGGGACGATCTCGCGAGACGACTCGGAACGGGCGACCAGGCGCCGAAGCGCGGAGAGTCGGGAATATCGGCACGCCGCGCGATCGCTTGGAACTTTGACGCTCCAGCGGTCCGTCTCGACGAGGAGTGGTGCGGATCGTCGGAGATCGCGACCATATCGGACCAGACTCGCCGTTGGCGCCTGTCTCGCAGGAACTTCGATGCCACCCTCCCGATCCAGAGCCTCGACATGACGACCTTTCGAGACGCCGCACGGCGACGGACGCACGCGCGGGTGCTCGCCGCCCTCGTCATTTTCCCGGGCATCGAGGCTGCCGCCTTCTTCGAGGATCCACCCTCGGCCGACCGGTTCGTGGTCCGAATGCCGGGCTCCGTTCCGACCCCGTCCGCCGGCGATGGGGAGCTGTTGCTGATGTTCGTGCCGGCGGCTCGCCAGGAGAGCGAGGTGCCTGCCCGCGGCCCGTTCTGGGCCCGGCCTCATCCCCTCGGCGCGATGACGATCCGCCCTGCGGCCGGGGAGTCGGTCGAACTGCGGTCGGCGGCCGCGCGGACCGAGTCGCCTGAATCGGCGGCGGTGCCGAGCGTGGTCGAGATCGAGCGTTCCGGTGAGCCGCCTCGCGCCGCGGCGCAGGCACGCTGGTATCCCTCCGACCCCTCGACCTTCGAGGGGGCGTTTCGGGTTCAGGCGGTCTTCCGGCCGAGGATGGCCGACCCAAACCCCGAGGGGGATCTGGAGTGGCGAAGCGAGGTGGCGACCGTCGCGCTCTCGCCCGATCGCGCCGACGAGATCGAACTGCAGTTGGAATTGCCTCGTCCGGCGCCGCTGCCGACGTCGCGGCTCGTCGGCCCCGGTGATCCGCCGGGAATGGTGCTGGTCGAGGAACGCAGCGAGATGCTCGCCGCGGCGGGCGTGGAAGGCCCGATGCACCGCGCATGGATCGTCTTTCCGCGCGGCTACCACGACCTCGGGTCGTCGCGTCGGATCTGGCCGGCGATCTACGTGATTCCGCACGAGGGCGACGGACGCCGCGAGGCGGAATCGCTACGCGAGGCGATCGCGATTCCCGAGACGCGAACCTCGATGCCGCAGGCGGTGTGGATCGTGCTCGATCCCTCGTCGCCTTGGGGCCATCACGGATTCGCCGATTCACCGGTCCACGGACCTCGCGCCACGGCCCTCGTCGAGGAGTTCATCCCCACGATCGAGAGCCGCGTCCGGATCGTCGCCGACGGCAAGGCGCGACTGCTTTCGGGACATGGTGCCGGCGGCTGGTCGGCGATCTGGCTGCAGCAGGAGTTCCCGCGCGACTTCGGCGGCACCTTCGTCACCAGCCCGGAGACCATCGATCTCAGCCGGATCGGTCAGGTCGACGCCTACGCGAACGACGCGTTCCTGCGCGAAGACGGTGATCCGCGAGCGGCCTATCGCGAAGCGGTCGCGGGACGCGGCGAAGCGATCCGCACCTTCGTGTCCCAGGAGGCGCGACTGGCGGAAACCGCCAGCCCTCGAGGGCGTTCGGGGAATCGTTGGCATCGATGGGCGGCCAGAATGAGTCCGCTCGACGAGCAGGGGCGACCACGACCGCTCTTCGATCAGGACGGGTCCGTCGACCGTGGCCTCGCCGAACGATGGTGGCTTCGCTACGACCTTGCCGCGGCCCTTGCGCGCGAGCCGCTCCGGCGGGTGCCGATGTGGGATCGCCTGATCCAGGTTCGGGTGGGAAGCCTCGACGAACACTTCCACGACCGCACCCTGCTCTCGCTTCGGTCCTACCTCGCGGATCTGCGCCGTGAACTCGGGCTTCCTCG
>JBMSXH010000531.1:0-2050 GCA_049425445.1 Phycisphaerales bacterium
CCAGCGTGCGTGCCGGCGAGCCGCCGGCGGCCGACGCGGTCGCGTCGGAGTTGCAGCGCCGAGAGTCGCAGTTCATCACGAACACGTTGCGGAAGCGGTCTCGGGCGGATCTCGACGCAAGAGAGTCTGCCGACCTTTCGGCGGAACTCGCCAAGGCTCGTTTGGTGCGATACGGCGAGCGGGCGCGGGAACTGTCGTTCTACGCATCGCCCCAGTCGCTCGACATGCCTCTCGCGCCGCAGCAGTCGAGGATCTCGACCGCCGAAATGTTCGATTGGCAATGGCGGCTCTGGATCGCCGAAGATCTGCTCGGGGCGATCGCCATGGCGAACTCCAGTTCGGCGAGCGTGGTGGAGAGTCCGGTGAAGCGGGTGGTCTCGCTTGCGGTGCTCGATGAACTTCCGGGCGGAGGCGGAGGCGGAGCTTCTTCCGGTTTCGGCGGTGGAGGGATCGAGGGACGTCGCGGTCTCGAAGGTGATTCGGGAGACGGTGGGGGCGCCACGCCTGAGGCCGGTGGCGATGATCCGGTCGGACCCGTCGCCATCGATTCGTCCGTCGAGGCTCCGCTCGACTTCAGTCGAACCTTCACCGGTCGAACGAGCAACTCGGTCTACGACGTTCGGAACGTCGAACTCGTGGTGGTGGTCGCGACGGAGAAGCTTCCGCAGCTGTTCGACGCCTTGGCGAAGCGGAACTTCATGACCGTTCTCGACATGGAGTTACGTCCGGCGGACGCGTTCGAGGCGGCTCGCATGGGGTACATCTACGGCACGACGCCGGTCTCCGAAGCGACGTTGCTCATCGAGACGGTCTGGCTGCGGGAGTGGACGGCGCCCTTCATGCCGGCGGATGCCCGCGCGGCCCTGGGGATCGGTGCCGGCATGGCGATGAGCGAAGGTTGAACTCGAGTCCGAGCATTCTCCGGCGATGGAGCCGGAACATCCGCCGCACCATGCGGCGAAGAGGCGAACCATGAAGGTCAAGGGAATCTCGTTCTTCGAACTGCACGCCGAGAAGCTCGTGCTCGCCATGGCGGTGCTGTTGCTGCTGGCGGTGGTGGCGATGCAGTTCCTCGGCGGGGGATCGACCGTGCGTGTCGACAACCGCGAGGTCGGAGTGGGGGAGGTCAACGCGATCCTCAAGCAGCGGGCGGAGGCCCTCGCGGCGCGGCTTCGAGCCGATGCCCCCGCTGGGGTCGACCTCTTCGAGGGCGAGCCGCCGGTGATGATCGGGCTCTTCACCGAATCGATCGACTCCTCGATCTCGCCTCGAGGCAGCCTGCCGAAGGGACAGCCGGCCTTGGCGTCGATGCTGGTGCCAAGCGACATCGCGGACGTGGCCTGGTACCACGAGCCGCGGTTCCCCGCCGTCTCGATCGGCGAGGTGGTGCAGACCTCCGATGCGGTGACGCCCGAGGGGTGGGCCGCACTCTCTGAACTCGGCGGGCGGTTCGAATCGGAGCCCGCGACCTTCGATCTGACCTGGCTGACCCCGTCGGTCAGGATCGATCTGGCAGCGTTCCGCAACGAACTGCTTCGCAACGCTCCGAGAGCCACACCGCCGAGACTTCCCATCCCCTCGATCTGGCACAACGAGGCCTTGATGCTCGTCGATGTGGTGTTCGAGCGGCAGCAGCAGACCGATGGCGGCTGGGGGACGATCGAGACCGTCTCCGCATTCCCGACCCAAGACTCGTACCGGTCCTATCTTCCGACCGCCGATGCCTCGCTGCGCGACGATGTGTTCGAGGAACTCGCTCGGCAAGCGCGTCAACTCGAGATCCTGCAGCCGGATTTCGTGGAATCGGTCAACGGATCCTTCGTGCCTCCGATCGAGTCGCCCGTCGCCTCGGAGGCGGATCCCGGACTCGCCGCCGCGGGCGAGGAGGTCTCGCGTCTTCGGCGAGAGCTGCAGCGTTTCCGTCAAGACGAGGCCCGCACGAAGGCAAGGCTCGACGAACTCGGCGGACCAGTTCGCGACGACGAGGAGAAGCCGGCCGGCCGGCCCGGCGGGCGTGGTCGCGGTCGTGGCCACGACGGGTCATCAGGCG
>JBMSXH010000532.1:0-2038 GCA_049425445.1 Phycisphaerales bacterium
AGCGGGCGGACTTCGTGGGCATCTTCACCGCGATGAAGGGGTGTCCGGTCACGGTCCGGCTGCTCGATCCGCCGCTCCACGAGTTCGTGCCGCACGCCGACGAGCAGCAGGCCGAGCTCGCGCGGGAGATGGGCATCCCGGTCGAGGACGTCAAGCGCCGCGTGAAGCAGCTGCACGAGGCGAATCCGATGCTCGGCCATCGCGGCTGCCGGCTCTCGATCACCTATCCCGAGATCCTGCGGATGCAGGTGCGGGCGATCGTCGAGGCGGCGGTCGAGTGCCGGGCGAAGAAGATCGACGCCCGTCCGGAGATCATGCACCCGCTCGTGGGAACGCGCCAGGAACTCGCGCAGCTGCGGGCGTGGACCGAGGAGACGATGGCGCAGGTCTTCCGCGAGAAGAAGGTCAAGAAGGCGTTCGAGATCCCGATCGGAACCATGATCGAGATCCCCCGCGCGGCGGTCTGCGCCAACGAGATCGCGGAGGTCGCCGACTTCTTCAGCTTCGGCACCAACGATCTGACGCAGTTGACCTTCGGCTACAGCCGCGACGACATCGGCAGCTTCCTCCCGGCGTACCTCGAGACCGGCATGCTCGAGAAGGACCCCTTCCAGTCGATCGACCAGGTCGGCGTGGGCGGGCTGGTGCGGATGGCCTGCGAGCACGGCCGTGCGGTCGAGAAGTCGGCCCGCAAGGCCTTCAAGCTCGGCGTCTGCGGCGAGCACGGCGGTGATCCGTCGTCGATCGGGTTCTTCCAGCGGTGTGGGCTCGACTACGTGAGCTGCTCGCCGTTCCGCGTGCCGGTCGCGCGGCTGGCGGCGGCCCAGGCGGCGCTGGCGGCGAGTTCGAGGAAGTAGTGCTGCCGACCGCCCACCTTCAAGGAGGTGGCGGCGGATCGGCGGGAAACGACGGGACCAGTCGGAGTTGCTCCGACTGGTCCTGTTGCGTTCTTGCAGCGGACAGGGCGGGATTCGAACCCGCGATAGGGAGGATTCTCCCTATGCCGGTTTAGCAAACCGGTGCCTTCAGCCTCTCGGCCACCTGTCCAAGGTGGGCAGGGAGTGTCGTGTCGCAGCGTCGGAGAGTCAAACGGAAGTTGCATTGCGGGATGCGGATCGGTCCGACTCTGCTCGAGCCGGGGGTTCCCGGTCCACTCGACGGGTATTCTCCCGCCCATGCGGCGAACGGTCGGCGGCTTCTTTCGCGTCGTGGCGGTGACGGGCCTTCTCGGTTCGACCGGCTGCGCAATCGACGGTTACGCCCCCGACTTCGCCTCGGCGAGCCCCGGCAGCCGCACCGCCGCGGTCGAGGCGACGATGCACCGCTACCGGCCGGACCTCGACGCTCCCTTCGACCCGCCGTTCGACGATCCGCAGTTCCGCGAGGACCTGCAGTGGCTGGTGGTCCTGCTGCAGAGCGACGATCCGGCCGTTCGGTTCGTCTCGATCGAGGCGCTGGCGTCGCTGGTCGGCGACCGGCACGGCTACGACGCGGCCGACCCGCTCCCCGAACGTGCAGTGGCGATCCAGACCTGGACCGACTGGCTCTACGAGCGGGGCATCGCCACCGGCTCGCCTCTTCCACCCATCGGTCTTCTTCCTCCACCCCAGTGACTCCCGCTCGCGCCTCCGAAACCACGATGGACGACGAGACCACCAGAGCCGAGGCGCCGCCGGAGATCCAACTCTGCGTGCTGAGCCAGCCACGGCTCCTTGGTGCCGTTCGGGCGCTGGTCGAGACGTTCGCGGAGCGGATCGGCTTCTGCGACCGCGGGCGCGGCGAACTGGTGCTCGCGATCGACGAAGCGCTGACCAACATCATCCGGCACGGCTACGGCCACGCCGAGGACTGCCGAATCTGGATCTCGCTTCGAACGCTCTCCGAGCCGAGCGCCGGCATTCGGGTCGAGATCGAGGATCATCAGGCGTGCTTCGATCCGTCGGAGCTTCCCGAGCGCGATCTCGACGAGGTTCGTCCGGGCGGACTGGGCATCCATCTGATCCGCCAGCTCACCCGCACCTGCCGCCACGAGTCGCGG
>JBMSXH010000533.1:0-2034 GCA_049425445.1 Phycisphaerales bacterium
CGCCGCCCACCCGGAGCTCGGTTCGGCGACTCCTCGCGTCGCTCGACGCGAGTGAAGCGGAGATCGCCTCGAACGTCGACGAGAGCGCTCGTCAGCGGCTCGAGGTGCGGTTCGTCGAGGCGTGCTTCGGCGCGAGGTCGCTTGTTCTTGGCTGCGAGGTCGAACGCGAGGTGCCGGGGCCAGAAGGACGAACCTGCGACTTCCTGCTGCGGCGGGGAGGAGCCATGCTCGCGGTGCACATCAAGCGGCTCGAGGCGATCGGCGAAGTTCCGCCGCCGCCGATGACGGCGTGGGAGCGTGGCCTCGAGACGATTCCGCTGGGACTGGTGGTCAGCGTGCGTCGGCCCGATCGCCTTCCGGACGAGACGAGCCGTTGGCTGTCGGGCGAACTGCGTGGTTTCCTCGAGCATGCGAGAGTGGGCGAGGAGCGGCTCTTCCGCGACGACCGCGACCGCGCGGTGGCACACGTTCGCGTCGTCGGCGTCAGCGATGCGGGACGCGTTCGAATCGTGCCCGCTTCGACGACCGATCTCGAGGCTCGGGTGGTCCGATTCAGGCGGCTGCTGCGGCGGGCGTATCGGCAGTTCCTCCCGGACGTCGAGAACCTGATCCTCTTCGGCACGGTGCGAGGAGCCGCCGACGCTGAAGCGAGGATCGCGCTCGCCGATGCGTTGCTTGGCACGCCGATGGAACGCTGGGATCGCTTCCCGATGCGTGGCGATCGGGTGGCGCACGGTCGCGGCACCGATGGCTTCTGGCAGTCCGTTCGCCACCCCTCGTCGAGGCTGGCGGGGTGGTTCTCGGCCGAGCCGAACCAGCCTTCGTGTCCGGGGCGGTGGTGGCGTCGGACCAGCGAGCCGCCGCCGGTGGAACTGCTCACCTTCGTCGAGGAACTGCTCGGGCCTGGCGAGCCGCTCGAAGCAGCTGGAGGGTGAGGCGAGGACCGCCGTCGGCGATCGGATCAGGTGCCGGAATCGGCCAACTGAAGCGGGCGACGCAGCCGATCGCTCGTTTCGAGCGCAAGGCGTCGACCCTGCGGCAGGCGATCCGCCCGCATCGCCGACTCCATCGATCCGGTCAGCCGATCGACAAGCCAGTTTCGGAGGGGGCGGTTCGGCGGATA
This sequence comes from Phycisphaerales bacterium, assembly GCA_049425445.1. Taxonomy (GTDB): domain Bacteria; phylum Planctomycetota; class Phycisphaerae; order Phycisphaerales; family SM1A02; genus VGXO01. The sequence continues at coordinate 1,124 of JBMSXH010000533.1, forward strand.
GTCCTGCATGGCCGGTCCGTCTCCGCCGGAGCCGCCAGCGGCGCGGTCGAGGGTCCGCTCGCGAAGCGAAGCCCAGAAGCGCCGAGCGAAGACGATCGCGTCGGACTCCGCGAGACGCATGCGAGATGCGCGGACGAGCAGAGGTTCGAGCATCTCGCCGGCATCGATCCAGGCCTGCGGATGGTTGCGGCAGCACGCCGTGGCGACGAGCAGATCCTCGATGCCTTCGGCGCGACGAGGAACTCCGAGCGCCGGCGGCATCGGGCTCGCAGCGGACTGGGCGATGAGATCTTCCGGACCGAGGCCGTAACGGCCTGCCAGCCACGCGCCGTGCGAAAAGAAGGCGCGGCGGATCCAGGTCTCGAAGCCTCGACGCGGTTGGCCCGCCACCGCTCTTCCGCCGGCTGCCCCGCTTCGAATGTTCGCTTCGCTCCGTGCCGCCATCTCGCCTCGACGCCTCCGTCCCGCTGTCGAACTCGCGATCTCCACCACCGCGGCGCGAGTGTAGTGGTCGGGAATCCCGCGTCAATGGTTCGATCCGCGGTCGGGCCGCGTTCGTGGATCATCGCGGAACTTCGTTTGCCGCTTGGCGACCGAGGCCTGAAAACCCTGTCGATTATCGACGTCTCAGCACGAGGTCGATCGACGATCGATCGAGATCTCGCCCAGGAATCCGCGGCGAACATCCGCGATCGCGGGAAACGTCGCTCGCCAATCGAGCAGTCGTTGCCGGTCGAGTTCGGCGACGAGGCAGGCGGCGCCGTCGCCGCCCTCGGCAAGCACCTCGCCCGCCGGGTCGATCACCATCGAGCCGCCCGCGTACCGGTTCGAGGGATCGCTCCCGACGCGATTGCACGCCACGACGAACGCCTGGTTCTCGATCGCTCTGGCGACGAGCAGGCTTCGCCAAT
>JBMSXH010000534.1:0-2031 GCA_049425445.1 Phycisphaerales bacterium
TCCATCCTGTCCATCCCGTCCATGGGACCCGCCGCCGAGCGAAGCGGGCGACCACCGCGTGGCGTGGCCCGCGGCAGAAAACAACGCCCGCCGAGGTCGGCGGGCGTCGTTGGTTTGCTTGGCGGATCGCGGATCGACGCGGCGGAGGTCAGTCCCGCTCGTCGCCTCCGTCGGCGTCATCGGCATCGTCGTCGTCGAAGTCGTCGTCGAGGTCGTCGTCGAGGTCGTCGTCGAGGTCGCCTTCGATCGCATCGTCTGGCATGCCGCCGTCGGCATCGCCGTGGGCCGCGGCGACGGGAATCTGCAGCCGCTCGCCGAGCCGTCCGTCGGCCGTCGTCGTGGAGGCGGTCTCGTCCTCGGGCTCCTCGGTCGCGGACTCGCCCTTGGCCGCCTTCTCCGCGGCGAGCCTTCGCTTCACGGCCTCGACCTTCGCGCGATCCGGCACAAGGATCATGCTCATGCGTCGTCCCGCCATGCGGGGCGGCGCCTCGACCTTCGCGAGATCGGAGAGGCGTTCGATCACCTCCTGCATCCGAACGTCGCCACGGTCGCGATGGGCCATCTCTCTCGCGCCCCGGAAGTTCTGCACGATCTGCACCCGATGCCCCTCGATGAGGAATCGTCGAGCCTGGTTGATGCGGATTTCGACGTCGTGCGGATCGATCTTCATCGATCGCCCGAGGCGAACCTCCTTCATCTCCGACACCTTGCTCTTCGCCCGGCCGGCGCGGTCCTTCTTCGACTGCTCGTACCGGAACTTGCCGTAGTCCATGATCCGGCACACCGGCGGACGCACGTCGGCGGCGACCTCCACGAGGTCGAGCCCGGCGTCGGCTGCACGCCGACGAGCCTCGTCGGTCTCGACGATGCCCACCATCTCCCCGGTCTCATCGATCAGCCGGATCGGCGTGATTCGGATCCGATCGTTCATCCGAGGGCCGCTCGGGGCAGCCTCGCCTCGGAAGGGTCGTCTCATCTGCGCTATGACAGGGTTCCTTTCACCAAGCCGGAGGAAGAACGGAGGAATCGCTCGGCACCGTTCCGGCGACGGTATCCAAGCGAACGGAGAAGGCTCGCAGACCAAGCCCGAAGGCTCGGACGGCTCGAGACCCGGATCTCATCGAGAGACGTGTCGTGGCGAACTTGCCGGCGAGACCACGCCCGAGTGGACGCGATCGGCCATGCACGCTGAAGCGTTCTTCAAGGCAAGCTCGGGAGGGGTCGGACGGACACATGGAGCCGGCCCTTCGCCGGTCCTCGCTGAGGGTACTTCGCGATCCAACCGCGGGCAAACGGAATTCACGCTTCAAGCCGACTCCGCGATGAAGTTCCGGTGAACGCCGCAGGCCTCGAATTCGACCGGTCGACCCGGCCCGATTCTCGCCCGCGGAAGCGGTACCTTTCCCGACATGGACCGCCTCCGTCGCATCACCCTCGCGATCGCCGTCGCACTGTCGGCGGGAGCGGCGGCGTGCTCGAGCCAACCCTTCCGCCCGGATGCCTCGACGGTCCCTCCGGCCCTCTCGATCAACGCCACCGTGCTTCGCGGCGAGGCCGCTGCGACGGTCACCCGGGTCGAGGAGCGAAACGGCCGCTGGATGCTCCTCCCGGATGGATCCCTGCGGTCGGAATCGGCCGGCTCCGCCGAAAGGACCGACCACGGCAAGCGGCCGGGGGTGGTTCGAGCCTTGCGGGAGTCCGAGATCGAGGAGATCTGGTCGCTCGCGGCGAGACTGGGCCTCGCCGACCCCGTGGCGGGCGACCCGGTCGGCAATCCCCGCATGCTGACCCCGGGCCCGGCCGAACTCATTCAGGTCGTCGAGTTCCACGCGGCGGGAGAGTCGTGGGCGTTCATCGCCCGCGGTCCGGCGGAGTCGGGCGGGGATCGGATCCTCGGCGACTTCATCCGTGCCCTCGCCGACCGGGCCTGGATGGCCGACGAGCCACCGGAGCTGCTGCCCACCGCGGCGATCCGCTACGACTTCGGACCGGACCCCTACGAGCGGTATCGCGGCGACGCCTCGACGCCGA
>JBMSXH010000535.1:0-2028 GCA_049425445.1 Phycisphaerales bacterium
TCGGCCGACAGCGTGTAGGTGGTGCCGATCGCGGACTGGCTGACGATGTCCGGGTACGCGTTGGCGAGCGCATGGAGCGCACGCCAGCCGGTGCAGTGGCCGACGATGAGCTGCTTGAGCCCGAACTGCCCCACGCCCTTCACGGTGTCGGGAATGATCTTCTCCATGACGCCGCCGAGGTGCAGGCCGCCCATCGCCGCATAGAGCGGACGATCGGGGAAGAGCCGGCGGATGTCGAGGCAGACGTTCACGATGCCCGCGTGCGAGCACGAGCTGAAGACCATGATGCCGAGGCCCTTGATGTCGATCGCGACCATGCGCTCGTCCATCAGCAGCGGATCGGGCTCCCACGGCGAGGTGGGGGTGAGCCGATGGAGATGGTCCATGCGGCCCTTCTCGAAGGGCGTGATGCGGGGGATCTCGCCGCTGTAGTAGACGTGGTCGTCGAAGAGAAGCTGCGGGTCGCCGTTGTTGACGACCTTGGCGCCGAGCGCCTCGAGCTCCGCCGGGCTCGGCACGATGGCGACGGGGATGATCTGCCCCGTCGGCAGCTTGACCGCCCGCTCGTAGAACATGTCCGGGTTGACGTGCACGGTCACGTCGCCGCCGCGGGACTTGATCTCCTTCACGGTGTCGGCGAGCGCGCCCATGTGGTCCCAGTGGCCATGGGTCATGGTGATCGCCTCGATGTCGGCGAGGTCGATCGCGAGGTTGCGGCAGTTGCGGAGGAAGATCGCGCCTTCCGGGCCGGTGTCGAAGAGCATGCGGCGCTTCTGCCCGCCGTACTCGAGGGTGAACCGCAGGCCCAGGCCGAGGTTCGCGACGAGCAGCGTCTCGCCGGAGATGACCTTCGCCCCGGCCTTCGCGATGTTGGCGAACTCCGAGACCGCGAAGAGGGTCTTGGTCACGTAGGCGTCGCTGACATCGTCGGTGATGACGTCGATGGTCAGCGAGTCGACGGGCTGAAGACGGGCGGCGGGATCGCTCATGGGGTGGTCCTCGGCAAGGTCGCGTTGCGGGTCGGGCCGCGAGTGTAGGGTCGATCCGGACGGACGCCGTCCGAGGCTGATCGGCCTCGAGACTCTCCGAGGCTCTCCTTCGCCGGCGCGCCTGTGCAGGTCGGCGGGGCACGACCGGACCTCCGCTGGAACCGATCCGACCCCGTCCTCGGCATGGGCGTTTGCACGCGATCGGGATTCGCCCCACACTTCGCCGCCCATTCCGGGCCACGCTCTCGCCGTCCCATCCGAGGGACTTCACGGAGACCACGACCATGTCGCGCTACAGCCTGCAGCTCTCGAAGATCGCGCCCCAGAAGCAAGGTCCCTGCGGCACCCGACTGTCCGCGACCAAGGCGAACTTCCCCGCCCTCGCGGGCATGTCCCTCTACAAGCTCACGATCGAGCCGGGCTGCTTCCGCGAGCCGCACTGGCACCCCAACGCCGACGAACTCGGCTACTGCACGAAGGGCGAGGTGCTCGTCACCGTCTTCTCGAGCGGCAATCGCCACGACGTCTTCCGGATCTCCGCGGGCCAGATGTACCTCGTGCCATCGGGGTCGCTCCACTCGATCGAGAACGTGGGGAAGCAGACCGCGGAGGTGATCGCGGCCTTCGCGCACGAGTCGCCGGAGGACTTCGGCCTCTCCGGAAGCGTCGGATGCTTCAAGCCCGAGGTGATCGGCAACACCTGGGGACTCAAGGCCTCCGAGGTCTCGATGGTCACGCAGTCGCCAAGCGACATCCTCTATGGCCGCTGCGACGGCGCCGCGGAGATTCCGGCGAGCGCCGACTTCGGCAATCCGCTGAAGTTCCCGGTCGAGGCGATGCCGCCGCTGATCGCCAACGAGTACGGATCGGCGAAGCTCGCCCGTGCCGACCTCTGGCCGGCGCTTCGAACACAGTCGATGTTCTCGCTGCGGATCCAGGGCACCGGCATGCGGGAGCCGCACTGGCATCCCGAGACCGCGGAGATGGGCTACTGCCTCGCCGGCCGAAGCCGCATGACGATCAAGAACCCCGGCGATGG
>JBMSXH010000536.1:0-2028 GCA_049425445.1 Phycisphaerales bacterium
AGCGCCCGCTTCATTCGCCACATGAAGTCGAAGGGATTGACCCGCGCGAAGAACCACAGCACCAGCGGCAGCACGATGAGTCCGTGGATCGCAAGACCGACCACGACCGTCACCATGTACTTGGACATCGGCCCGAGCAGTTCGGCGACGCCGATTCGACCGACGGTGCCGGCGACGAGCAGGAACACCCCGATCGGCGTGAGCCAGATGATCCAGCGAACGAGCCGCATCAGCGCGTCGAAGAGCGCCGCGATCACGCGCACCGCCGGGGCGGTGGCGGATCCGCCTGCCGCCAAGGCGAGGCCGAGCGCCAGCGCGAAGACGATCACTCCGAGCGGCCGCATCGCCACCATCTCTTCGAGCACGTTGGCCGGCACGAGCTGCTCCACGATGCTCGACCATGCGCCGCCCATCCCCATCTCCGACGCCCCCTCGATCCTCGTGCGCAACGCCTCCTGACGCTCGAACTCCGCAGCGCCGGTGTCCTGCAGCGCCGCGACCGTCTCGGGTGGCAGCCCTTCGCCTGGTCGAATCGTCGAGACGAGCACGGCGCCAAGGATCACCGCCGCCAGCATCGTGGAGAGGTAGTAGACGAGCGTGGCGCCGCCGATCACCCCGAGTCGCGATGGATCGCCCACGGAGGTGACGCCCACGAGCACGCTGAAGAGGACGATCGGAATCACCAGCGCCTTGAGCGGCCTGATGAGGATCAGATCGCCCCAGGACATCATCGAGGCGACGGTGTCGACCTGGCCCTGAGCGTGCAGAAACTCGCCGACGATCGCGCCGAGGACGAGCCCGAGAAGGATGAGCCCGGTGAGCAGGGCGCCGGATCGATGCATGGGGGGAGACTACCCCCATCGATGAGGCGGCTCAATCCGAGAGTCGATCGGCGCGACGGCCCACGCCCCGAGTTCCCGAGTTTCGGGAATCTCAGGCCTTGGCGGCGGGCTTGATCGCAAGCCGCAACTCGTCGAGTTGAGACGCATCGATCGCGGAAGGCGCATCGCAGAGCAGATCGGCGCCGCTCTGGGTCTTCGGAAAGGCGATGACGTCGCGGATGTTGTCGGTGCCGGCGAGGTGCATCACCACGCGATCGAGACCGAACGCGATGCCGCCGTGCGGCGGAGCGCCGTGCCGAAGCGCCCGAAGCAGGAAGCCGAACTTCGCCTCCGCCTCCTCCGGACCAAGACCGATCAGTTCGAACACCTTCTTCTGGACATCCTGGCGATGGATGCGGATCGATCCGCCTGCGATCTCGGAGCCGTTGCAGACCAGGTCGTATCCCGCCGAGAGGCAGGCGCCCGGATCGCTCTCGAGCAGCGGTTCCTGCCCGGGAAGCGGCGCCGTGAAGGGATGGTGCAGCGCCACCCAGCGCGACCCGTCCTCGTCGTACTCGAACATCGGGAAGTCGACGACCCACAGGAACTCCCAGCGCGAGGCGTCGATCAGTCCAAGTTCGCGCCCGAGCCGAAGCCGGAGTTCGCCGAGCGCCTTGCAGACGGTCTCCCAACGCCCGGGCCCGAAGAGGATCAGATCCCCCGGCTTCGCGCCGAGGCGTTCCCGAAGCGCCGCGCCGCAGCCGTCGAGGAACTTGGCGATGCCGGTCTCGAAGCCCTGTTCGGCGACCTTCACGGTGGGCAGTCCGCCGAGTCCGAATCCCTTCACGAACTCGGTGAGCGCATCGATCATCTTGCGAGAGACGCCCGCGGCGCCGCCCGGCACCACGATCGCCTTCACGCAGCCGGATCGTCCGAGGTGCTTCGAGGCGAGGGCGTCGGTGAAGACCGCGAAGGGCGAATCGGCGACGAGGTCCGACACGTCGACGAGTTCGAGGCCGAACCGGACGTCGGGCCGGTCGATGCCGAAGCGGTTCATCGCGTCGGCCCACGTCATGCGCGGGATCTCGGGCACGTCGACGCCGAGGGTCTCCTTCCAGAGCCTTCGCGCGAAGCCGCCCATCGTCTCGATCACCTCGTCGCGATCGGTGAAGCTCATCTCGAGGTCGATCTGGCTGAACTCCGCCTG
>JBMSXH010000537.1:0-2027 GCA_049425445.1 Phycisphaerales bacterium
GCCACGGTCGCGGCACTCGCGCCGGGATAGGTGATCTCGACCGAGACCGTCGGCGGACTGATCTGCGGGAACTGCGAGATCGGCAGCGCGGTGATCGACAGCCCGCCGGCGAGGGCGATCACCAGCGAGATCACCATCGCGAAGACCGGGCGATCGATGAAGAACCGGACCATGGCTGGATCAGCCTCCGCCGCCGGAGGCCGCGGCCGGCTCGGAGGTGGTCGACATCTCGGTCGGAGCCACGCGGACGCCCGGCGCAATCTTCTGGAGGCCTTCGACCACGATCCGGTCGCCCGCGGCGAGTCCGGAGGTCACCACGACGTCCGAGCCGTAGTCGGGGCCGAGTTCGATGGTCCGCTGCTGCACGCGATCGCCTTCGCCGACCACGTACACGTATCGCGTGGTCTGCCGCTGCATGATCGCCCGCCGCGGAATGACCAGCGCGTTCGCGAGATCCTCGACCTTCCCGCGGATGCGCCCGAACATGCCGGGCCGCAGGAAGTCGTCGGGGTTCGGGAACTCGCCGCGAACGGTGATGGTGCCGGTGCTGCGGTCGACGTAGCGCTCGGCGAAGAGGAATCGCCCCGGCTCCGGCCAGACGCTGCCGTCGGCGAGGATCAGTTCGAGGGTGGGCATGTCGTCGGCCTGCGGCCGAAGCCGGTTCGAGAAGGCGAGGTACGACGCCTCGCTGATCGCGAAGTCGGCGTAGATCGGATCGAGCTTGCGCACCGTGGCGAGATCGGTCATGCCGGGCCGGCCCACCACGTTGCCGACGTCGACCGCGACCTTTCCGATCCAGCCGTCGATCGGTGCCTCGATCGTGCAGAAGCCCAGCAGGATCCGAGCCTGGTCGAGCGAAGCCTCCGCCGAGGCGACCGCAGCCTCGCCGCGGGCGATGTCGATCTCGGTGGTGAGCCGGGTGTTCTCGAGGGTCGCCTCCTGCGCGTCGACCTCGGCCTGGGCGACCTCGACGGCGGCGACCGCGTTGTCGAGGTCCTGTCTCGGGACCGCGTCGATCTCGGCGAGCGGCTTCAGCCGCGACTCGTCGGTCACCGCGCGCTTGAGCCGGGCCTGCGACTGCGCGAGCGCCGCTTCGGCCGCCCGCACCTGCACCTGCTCCTGCGCGAGACGAAGATCGGCCTTGGCCTTCGCGAGCGCGGCGTCCGCCTCGTCGACGCTGGCCTGGAACGGGCGGTCGTCGATCTTGAAGAGCACGTCTCCGGGCTGGACTTCATCGCCCTCGTCGAAGAACTGTTCGACGAGCACGCCCTCGACGCGGGCGATCAGCTCGATCGTCGAGTACGCCTCGAGCCGGCCGGTGAACTCCGCGAAGATCGGAACGTCGGCGACACGAACCGGCGCCACCACGACCGGAACCGGCGGTCGCTCGGGGGCCGCCGCCTCGCCGCCTCGCTCGCCGCAGGCGGCCAGCGCCACCGGAATCAGGATCGGCGAGACCAGCCACTTCGAGAGCCTCGGAGCCTTGCCCGCCAGGGCGACTCCCGTCCGAGTTTGGCGGTCCTGCTTCGATCGCATGCATGGTTCCGAGGAGGCGAGCGGTGGGAGGGTACCGCAGTGGCCGTCGGTTCGCTGCGGAATGAAGCGGTCGCGGCGTCGTCGCGCTCCGGTCGGACGATGCCCGATCAGTGGGTGGCCGGTCGCACGAGCACACGCTCGCCGTGCAGGAGCGCCGGACACTCTCGGGCGATCGACTCCGCCTCGGCGAGATCCCTCGCGCGGATCACGAAGATGCCCGTGAGCACGTCCTTGCGCGACTCGATCGTCGATCGCACGGTCGAGCCGGGGGCGCCCGCGAGCATCACCGCCTCGCGACCGAGGGGCGTGCCCCAGACGAAGCGGCCTTGCGCGGCAAGCCCCTGCACGAACGCGCCGTACTTGGCAAGCAGCGCGTCGCGTTCCGAGGACGCCAGCGACGCCCACGCGTCGTCGTCCTCGAGCATGAGGATCGCGAACGTCGGAAGGGACTCGATCGCGGCGTCGTCGGATGGGGCGGTGCCGCTCTTCGC
>JBMSXH010000538.1:0-2021 GCA_049425445.1 Phycisphaerales bacterium
CGCGGCCGAGGTGAACGCCGTGCGTTCGCTCTTCGGGGAGCACGCGAAGCGTCTGGTGATGAGCTCGACCAAGAGCATGACCGGACACTGCCTCGGCGCCGCAGGCGGCATCGAGAGCGTCGCGACGGTTCTGGCGCTCCAGAACGGGATCGTTCCGCCGACGATCAACCTCGACTCGCCGGACGACGGTTTCGACCTCGACTTCGCCGCCAACGTGGCGCAGGAACGGTCGGTCCGCCATGCGATCAACAACTCGTTCGGCTTCGGCGGGCACAACGTCAGCCTGCTCTTCGGCCGCTACGAAGGCGACTGACGCGAGGCGAGTCGAAACCGTCCTCGCGGACCGCTGCCGGAAGTGGACCCGCCCGCCCCGACCGTCCTGAGACGGTCTGCAAGTCGCATTCCGCGCTGGGCCCGACCGTCCCGAGTCGGAGTCCCCACCGGCCCCCGGACGCTTCCAGCGACGCTGCTCGTCGGCGGGTAGTGCGCCGTGCTCGCTCAGCGGAGGACCGCCGCGGCGAATCTCGGGCCCAGGGCCGCTACGCCCTGCGGACCCGCCCTGAAACCACCGCCTCGGCGACCTGATGGGGAATCGCGGGTCCGTGCTCATCCGCCCCGTTCGCTCGGTCGATAACCCCGGTCCGTACCCCGAGCCGGTCGAGCCGCGATCCCCCGCGACATCGGCCCTTCCCCGCCCTGAAGAGCCCAGACATGCCCCGCAACATCCCCGTCGGAAACGGTGAGCTTCTCGTCACGTTCGACGACCTCTACCGGATCCGCGATCTCTACTGGCCGCACGTCGGCATGCCCAACCACACCGTCGGGCACGTGCAGCGATTCGGCGTCTGGGTCGACGGCGAGTTCGCGTGGATCGAGAACGGCGAGTGGAGCCGAAGCCTGCGGTACCGCCCCGACACGCTCGTGACGGAAGTGAAGCTCCGCAACGACCGCCTCGGCATCGAGCTGGTGTGCAACGACGCGGTCGACTACTGGAGCCCGGTCTACTTCCGCCGCATCACCGCGACGGATCTCCGCGGGCGTCCGCGCGAACTGCGGCTCTTCTTCCATCACGACCTCTCCGTCAACGAGAGCCCCGTCGGCGACACCGTCAACTGGGACCCGAACACCGGCGGACTGATCCACTACAAGAACGACTGCTACGTGCTCATCAACGGCTTCGACGGCCGCAACTACGGCATCGACACCTGGGCGACCGGCGCCAAGCGCATCGGCGACGCCGAGGGAACGTGGCGCGATGCCGAGGACGGCATGCTGAGCCAGAACGCGATTGCGCAGGGCTCGGTCGACTCCACGATCGGCCTGAAGATCTCCCTGCGGCCGCACGGCACCTCGACGGCCCACTACTGGATCGCGATCGGACGCAGCTACAACGCGGTGGTCGAGCTGAACCGCAAGGTCCACGAGAAGAGCCCGCAGCGGATGATGGACCGCACCGAGGCGTACTGGCGATGGTGGGCCACCAAGGAGCCGGTCGACTTCTCGCCGCTTCCCGAGCCGATTCGCGATCTCTACGTGCGCAGCGAACTCATCCTCCGCACGCAGATCGACAACGCCGGCGCGATCATCGCGGCCAACGACTCCGACATCACCCACTTCGCCGGCGACACCTACTCCTACTGCTGGCCTCGCGACGGCGCCCTCGTCGCGCAGTCGCTGGTGCTGGCCGGGCAGGGCGAACTCAGCCGCTCGTTCTTCCGATTCTGCGAGCGGGTGCTCGGCAAGGACGCCTACTTCCTCCACAAGTACAACCCGACCGGCACCCTGGCCTCGAGCTGGCATCCGTGGGCGCTCGAGGGTCGCCGCATCCTGCCGATCCAGCAGGACGAGACGGCGCTGGTGCTGTGGGCGCTGCGCCGGCACTTCGAGGTCTTCCGCGACGTCGAGTTCATCAAGAACGTCTACAACCGGCTCGTCGTCGAGCCCGCCACCTGGATGCTCGAGTACCGCGACCACCACGGGCTTCCGCTTCCGAGCTGGGACCTGTGGGAGGAGCGTCGGGG
>JBMSXH010000539.1:0-2020 GCA_049425445.1 Phycisphaerales bacterium
GTCGCGTCGAGATCGCCGTGCCGGGCCTCGACGCCAACCTCGATCTCGCGACCTCCGACTATCTCGGTCGCACCGAGAGCGGCGAGCGTTTCGCGATCGTCGGACAGATCTTCGGTGATCGCGCGCGAAGCACCTACGCCGCCATGTGCTCGCTCTTCCTCCCCCGCGATCGGATCGAACTCTTCAACACCTATGGACGCGAAGGCGATTGGGGCGTCTACGCGGTGTCGGAACTCGAGCCGATCCTCGAGGGGATCGGATTCGAGGCGGAGACCGCGGAAGGCGAGGCCGCCGGGCCGTCGGGATGGCTGGCCCTCGGGGCAGGGACTCCACCGGACGTGCTGGTGCTCAACAGCTCCGGAGAGCCGGATCGGATGAGCCTTGCGGGTGGCGCGTCGGCGCAGGCGAGCGAGATCCCGCGGCTGCGGTCGCCGTTGGCGCTCCACATGATCCACAGCTTCTCGCTCGCGAGGCCCGACGATCTCGGCACGCTTGGTGGAGCCTGGCTCGAAGCGGGCGTCTACGCCTACGTCGGCGCGGTGAGCGAGCCGTTTCTCGCGTCCTTCATCCCGCCGCGCTATCTGCTCGAGCGACTGGTCAATCGCACGCCATTCCTCGCGGCTTCTCGACAGTACGAGGGACCGTTCACGCGGCCGTGGCGGGTGATGACCTACGGCGATCCGCTCATGCTGGTGCTTCCTCCGAACGCCCAGCGGTTGCCTCGGATTCCGCCGCCCGGATCGGAACTTGTTCCCGGCGAGGTCCTGCGAGACTCGGTGAAGGAACCGATGCGAGCCGCGGCAGCCGGCGATGTCGACGCCGCCGCCGAGGCGATGCGCGAACTCCGACTCCTGGGCGAGCCGGCGATCGCCGCGAGGCTCTGGACGGCGATTCGGAGCAAGCCGGGTGCCGCGCGGATCGCGCCCGAAGCCCTCGTGGTGCTCTTCGAGCAGGATGACTTCCGAGGATTCCTTCAGGCGTGGGAACTGGTGCCCAGCCACGATCCCTCGCAGGTCGAGATGCTCTGGCAACTGGTCGGCCCGAGGCTCGGAGCGTTGTCCGAGCCCGCGATCCTCACCACCCTGCAGGCGAGTCTGCGCGGCCCGAGACGATGGATCGATCTCGAGCGGCTCCTTCCGCATCTGAGCCGAGTGCTAGGCCCGGGCATCGCCCGACGCATCGTGCAACGAGAACTCGACGAGACGACGGATGCCTCCTCGAGGCGTGAACTGCAACGGATCCTCGCGTCGATGGGATCGGCTGGACTCGACGGAGGCGTGGACGCCGCGCCGCCGACGCGCTGACCTCGAAGATCAGGGCGAGGCGGCGGGCACGGCGTCCTCTCCGAGAAGCCTCGCCCGAACACGATCCGCGACCGGCATGGATCCGTCGGTGCCGATCGCCGCGGTGAGTTGCGCGAACGCGGGCACTTCATCCATGGCGAGAATGGCAGCCTCCGCCATCAGCACCAGGCCCTCGAAGGTGGGATGCAGTCGATCTCGCTGAACAAGGGCCGGGGACGGGACGTCGGTTCTTCGGGCGACCTCGCTGGCATCGCCGATTCGCTCGCGAGGGCCAGCGACATGGGACCGTGTCGTCGGCGGTCCGCGGTCTTCGAGTGCCATGCGAGTTCGTTCGCCGAGCGGAAAGATCCGCACGTTCGGCTTGGCGTTCGCCCATGCGCGAAGGCGGTTGTTGAGTCGATCGAGCGTCTCCACGCTCGGCACATCCCATCGCGAGAGCATGCGAGGATTGGCGCCTCGCATGTCGGGAAGATCGCCGACGAGGATCGGTACCTTGATCGAGTCGAGCAGGGAGAGTCCGAACTCGAAGAGTCCGTCGCGCTGGGACTCCTCGACGATCCGGTCTCCCTTCGCGTCGAAGACCCCGTAGGCGAACCAGAAGAGGAAGTCGATCGCGAGGACCGCGTCCGGCGAGTTCTCGAGGCATCGACGGACGGCCGATGGTCCGATCTCGAGAGGCCGCGTGAAGAACGAGGCGGTCGACCAGTCGCGAACGA
>JBMSXH010000540.1:0-2018 GCA_049425445.1 Phycisphaerales bacterium
TGGCGATCGGAGAACTCGTCGACGACGCGATCATCGACGTCGAGAACGTGCTGCGGCGCTTGCGGGAGAACGCATCTCGGCCACCGTCGGATCGTCGTGCGCTGACCCAGGTGATCTACGAGGCCTCCAACGAGATCCGCGGATCGATGGTCTTCGCGACGGTCATCATCTGCCTCGTGTTCGTGCCGCTCCTCTTCCTGGAGGGACTCGAGGGCCGCTTCTTCAGGCCGCTGGGCATCGCCTACATCACCTCGATCCTCGCGTCGCTCGCCGTGGCCCTGACGGTGACGCCGGCGCTCTGCCGACTGCTCTTCCGCAAGGCGTTCGCCGCGGCGGCGGAAGGCCGGAGCGAGAAGGCCCACGGCGACGGCCTGCTGGTTCGACTGATCAAGCGCCGCTACGAGCCGCTGCTCGCGTGGGCGATCCGGCACAAGGCGGTCGTGCTCGGCGGATCGGGTGCGCTCGCGGTGGCGTCGCTCCTGCTCGCCTCGACCTTCGGCACGTCCTTCCTGCCCACCTTCCGGGAGGGGACCTACACGGTCTTCCTGATGGCGCCGCCCGGAACCTCGCTCGCCGAGAGCGATCGGCTCGCGCGAGGCGTCGAGTCGCGGCTGGTCGAGATCGAAGGCGCCGCGAGCGTGACGCGTCGCACCGGACGCGCCGAGCGCGACGAGCACGCCGAGCCGGTGAGCTTCTCGGAGATCGAGGTGACCGTCGCGCCCGGCGGCGACTACGAACGGGTGCGCGACCAGATCGACCAGGTGCTTGCCGGCGTGCCGGGCATCACCACCATGATCGGCCAGCCGATCGAGCATCGCATGTCGCACCTGCTCTCGGGAACGCCCGCGGCGATCGCGATCGACGTCTATGGCGACGATCTCGACGGGCTCCGTGCGGTCGCGAAGCGCATCGAGGGCGTGCTGAAGTCGATTCCCGGAACCCGCGATGTCGCGGCCAATCGCGAGATCATGGTCGCCTCGGTGCCGATCCGGTACCGCGCGGAGGATCTCGCCTCCGCCGGACTCACGCCCGCCGCCGCCGCCGAGCAGGTCCGTCAGGCGCTGCACGGCGAGACGGTCGCCGAGATCAACGAGGGGATCCGCCGCTACGACCTCGTGGTACGGCTCGCCGACGACGAACGGCAGCGGATCGACCAGCTCGGCGAACTGATCCTTCGCGGGGAGGGCGGCCAGATGGTGCGGCTCTCCGATGTCGCGGACTTCGGCCCGGAGATGACGAGCAACCTGATCGCCCGCGAGAACGCCCGCCGCAAGGCGGTGGTGTCGACCAACGTCGCCGCGGGCTACAACCTCGGCGACCTCGTCGCGGAGGTGCGTGCGAAGGTCGATCCGATCGTGGCCGAGGCGGGATTCACGGTGCGCTACGGCGGGCAGTTCGAGGCGCAGCAGTCGGCCAGCCGCACGATCCTGACGATGGGATCGGTCGTCGCGGTGGTGATGTTCCTGCTGCTCCAGTTGACCACCGGACGATCGCGGACCGCGTTCCTGGTCATGCTCAATCTGCCGCTCGCGCTGATCGGCGGCGTGGCGGCGGTCTTCGTGAGCGAGTCGCCGTCGCTTGTCGCCAACGTGCAGGCGCTCTTCGGGATCGGCGAGGGCCGATACATCGCGCCGGTCCTCTCGATCGCGAGCCTCGTCGGCTTCGTCACGCTCTTCGGGATCGCGGTGCGAAACGGCATCCTGCTCGTCAACCACTTCGACCACCTGCAGCGGCGCGAAGGCCGAAGCCTCTCGGAAGCGGTCGTGCAGGGTTCGATGGAGCGCCTGGTGCCGATCCTCATGACGGCCCTGACCGCCGCCCTCGGACTGCTGCCGCTCGCCTTGGCGGCGGGGCAGCCCGGCAGCGAGCTGCTCGCCCCGCTGGCGGTCGTGGTGCTCGGAGGCCTCGTCTCCTCGACCTTCCTCAACCTCTTCGTGGTGCCCGTGGGGTATGCGCTCGCCTTCGGGCGGGCCGGCACCTCGATCGCCGCCGCCGAGCCCGAGGTGGTGCCGGCATGA
>JBMSXH010000541.1:0-2017 GCA_049425445.1 Phycisphaerales bacterium
CGAAGCCGGAGCCGAAGCCGATGACACGGGAGTCTGCGCCGGCACCGCGGCGACGGGATCCGTCTTCGTCGCCGTCGACTCGCCGCTTCCATCGTCGATCACCGCGATGAGCGTGCCCACCGCGACGGTCTTGCCCTCGGGCACCACGATGCGGCTCACCTTGCCGTCGTCGTAGACCTGCATCTCCATCGTCGCCTTGTCGGTCTCGACATCGGCGACGACATCGCCCGCCGAGACGGGGTCGCCTTCCTTCACGTTCCACTTGATGATGGTTCCGCTCTCCATCGTGTCGGAGAGCCTCGGCATCGTGAGCTCGATCGCCATGGGTCGGGGACTCCGCAGGTCGCTCGCCAGAGGTCCGCTCAAGCCCGGTAGCAGGCCGAGAGCACGGCCTGACGGATCTTGCGGGGATTGGGGAGCATCTCCTGCTCGAGGTTGAAGGCGTAGGGCGCGGGCACGTCGTCGGCGTGCACGCGATGGACATGATGGTCGAGGTCGTCGAAGCAGTGCTCGGAGATCTGCGCCGCGACCTCGGAGCCGACCGAGGCGAACGACCAGGACTGGTCGACCACCACGCAGCGGTTGGTCTTGCGGACGCTTGCGACGATCGTGTCGATGTCGAGCGGGCGAATCGTGCGACCGTCGATCACCTCGCACTCGATGCCGTCCTCGGCGGCGAGGGTCTCGGCCGCCTCCATCGCGAAGTGCACCGGGCGACCGAACGAGACGATCGTGCAGTCGGCGCCCTCGCGGCGGATCGCCGCCTTGCCGAACGGAATCAGGTACTCCTCTTCAGGCACTTCGCCCTTCATCGAGAGGAGCCGCTCGCTCTCGAGGAAGAAGACCGGATCCGCGTCGCGAATGGCGGTCTTCAGGAGTCCCTTCGCGTCGTACGGATTCGACGGGATCGCCATCTTGAGGCCGGGCACGTTCGCGTAGAGGCTCTCCACGCACCAGCTGTGGGTCGAACCGAGCTGCCCGCCCGCGCCATCGTTGCCGCGGAAGACGATCGGACAGCCGAACTGGCCGCCCGACATGTAGAGCATCTTGGGCGCGTTGTTGAGGATCTGGTCCGCCGCCACGAGGCTGAAGGACCAGCTCATGAACTCGACGATCGGCTTCAGGCCCATCATCGCGGCGCCGATCCCCAACCCGGCGAAGCCGTTCTCCGAGATCGGCATGTCGATCACGCGTCGAGGGCCGAACTCCGCGAGCATGCCCTTGCTCACCTTGTACGCGCCGTCGTACTCCGCGACCTCCTCGCCGAGCAGGAAGACGCGGTTGTCGCGACGCATCTCCTCGCTCATCGCCTCGCGAAGGGCATCGCGGAACTCGATCTCGCGAACCGCCGTCGCCGTCATCGCTCGCCTCCTTCGCGAAGCATGTCGGGATCGCTGGTGCCGGTGTACGGCCCCCACTTCTCGACGTAGACGTCGTGGTAGAGCTCCTCGAGTCCCGGGAGCGGCGATTCATCGGACCAGCGGATCGACTCGCGGACCTCCTCGCGGACCTCCTTCTGCATCGCGGTGAAGGCGGCCTCGTCGATGACGCCCGCCGCGAGGACCGCATCGCGGAGCTTCCCGATCGGGTCGCCCGACTCGAAGTGCTCCTCCTCCTCGCGAGTGCGGTACTTGCGAGGGTCGCTCATCGAGTGGCCCTTGTACCGGTAGGTCTTCATGTCGACGAAGCCGGGCCGGCTCGACGCTCGGCACTTGTCGCAGAAGGCCTTCATGTCCTCGTAGACCGCGATCAGGTCCATGCCGTCGATCTCGATCGCGTCGATCCCGTAGGCCGCCGCCTTCACCGAGAGGTCGTGGGCCATCGTGGTGCCCCGCTCGATCGCGGTGCCCATCGAGTAGCCGTTGTTCTCGACGACGTAGATGACGGGGATGTCGAAGAGGCCGGCGAGGTTGAGCGCTTCGTGGAAGGCGCCCTGATTCAGCGCTCCATCACCGAGGAAGCAGAGCGTGACGCGGTCGGACTTGCCGCCGTTGATCACCTCGTCCTCGTACTTGGT
>JBMSXH010000542.1:0-2016 GCA_049425445.1 Phycisphaerales bacterium
CAAGGAAGGCAACGCCTGCACCGGGCTCTCCGGTTGCACGTGCAGCAGCCCGTCGTTGACGAGCCCAATCCACGTCTACGGCCACAACTCGACCGGCGGCTACTCGCTGACGGGGGGCTTCGTCTACCGAGGCTGTGCGATCGAAGGGCTCCAGGGGACCTACTTCTTCGCGGACTACGTGAGTGGTCGCATCTGGTCGCTTCGGTACGACGGTACGTCCGTCTCGGGCTTCCAGGTCCGTACCACCCAGCTGACGCCGTCGAGCGACGGCCAGACGGTGAACCAGATCTCGTCCTTCGGCGAGGATGCCGACGGCGAGCTCTACATCGTCGATCAGGGCTCCGGTACGAGCGGTCAGATCTTCAAGATCATCCCCGCCGACGGCTCCAACGGCTGCGACCCGGGAATCATTGGCGACATCGACGGAAACGGCGTGGTGAACGGAGCCGACCTCGCCGCGGTTCTCAGTGCGTGGGGCACCAAGGGCTCCAACGCCGATCTCGACGGCGATGGGCAGGTCGGCGGCAGCGACCTCGCAATCGTGCTCAGCAACTGGACCGGCTGATCGCCGGAAGCGCTCGGTCCACGACGATCACCATGCGGCGCCCTGCCCCAGCGGCGGGACGCCGCTCTTCGTCGCTCACTGCCTCGATCACCGCGATCCGGCCGGCGGACGGTTCGACAGGCCGAAGCCGTCGAACCACAATCGATTCGATGAGTTCACGAAGTCGCACCGTCGGTCACGCTCCCGTCGAAGTCGAAGCGGCGCTCGATCGCCTGAGTCCGTTCCGCCTCGCGGAGTCGTGGGACAACGTGGGGGTGCTGGTCGCCACGTCGCGGAACTCGCTTGATCGAATCCTGCTGACGATCGATCTCACCGAGGCGGTCCTCGACGAGGCGATCGCCAAGCGCGCCGACGGCATCGTCGCCTACCACCCGCCGGTGTTCTCGCCGCTCAAGCGGCTTGCCGATCGCGACCGCGTCGAGCGGCTCGTTCGCCGGGCGGTCGCGGAGGATCTCTGGATCGCCTCGCCGCACACCGCGCTCGACGCGGCTCCCAACGGTCTGAACGACTGGCTGGCCGGTTTCGCCGGCAAGGGTCGAGTCGAGGCGTTGCACCACGCGTCGATCGCGAGGCCCTCCGAGGCGTTCAAGATCGTCACGTTCGCGCCGAAGCCATCGGTCGATGCGATTCGATCGGCGATGTCGCAGGCGGGCGCCGGGCGTATCGGCGACTACTCGGAGTGTGCGTTCTCCTCCGACGGCACGGGCACCTTTCTCGGCGGTGCATCGACGCAGCCAGTCGTGGGCTCCCGCGGCCGGCTCGAACGCGTTGAGGAGTCTCGGCTCGAGATGGTCTGCGGTGCCGCGTCATTGGCTGCTGCGATCGAGTCTTTGCGAGCGAGTCATCCCTACGAGGAGCCGCCGATCGAGGTGCACGCGCTGCAGCCGCAGCCACGAGTCGATGCCGGCGCGGGGCGGGTGATGCATCTCGCGAAGCCGACCGATCTCGCTTCGCTCGCGAAGTCGTTCTGTCGGGGGCTCAAGCTCTCACGCATCGACGTGGCTGAGGCGAAGCATGGCAGAGCGAAGCAGAGGGTCGCGCGCGTCGGCGTCTGTGCCGGCTCGGGCAGCGATCTGCTCGACGCCGCGATCGAGCAGGGCTGCGACGCCTTCCTCACCGGCGAACTCTCGCACCATCGCGTGCTCGACGCGGTGTCGCGTGGCCTCTCGATCCTGCTCGTCGGCCACACCGAGAGCGAACGCGGCTACCTGCCGACGCTCGCCAAGCGCTTGAAGCAGGAGTGCCCGGGTCTTCAGACGATCGTCAGCAAGGTCGATCGGCCGCCACTTCGAACGATTGTTCATTGATGATCTCGGGTCGGCGGGGGTGCTTCCGCGATCGCGTTCCGCAATGACTCCTCCGCGTTCGGTGCCGGATCGGTGCCGGACATGGAAGTCCCTGGCCGGATCACGACTTTCACGCGGCTCAGGCCGGCAGCGCTGGATCGACTT
>JBMSXH010000543.1:0-2009 GCA_049425445.1 Phycisphaerales bacterium
GGAGTCCCGGTCGCTCGATGGCCTCGATCACCGTCGGCCTCGCCGACGCGTCGCTGGCGACCGCCGGTGCGAGAGCCGCGAGGGCCGCGGGGCTCGCGCTGCATGTCGCGGAGGGCGAGCCGCTCTCCGCGTCGGCGCCGGGTCGCATGATTGCCGCCTTCGCAGCGCTGCTCCTGGAGCCGACGGCGGCGAATGCCGCCACCTTCCTGAAGCACCCGCACGTTGCCGCGTGGGCGGCTCGATCGGCGGGACTCCCGGACGATCTCCGAGATCGATGGTCCTCGGCCATGGCCCGGGTCCGCGAAGCGCGGATGCCGCGTTCGTTCGCCGACCTGATGGAGGCCTCAGGGAAGCCGATCGAGGGTGGCCGTTTTGGTTCCGCCAAGAGCGAGGATCTGGCGCGAGAGCGAGAGGCGCTTCGCCAGGTTCTCTCGGCGGTCGAGTCCTGGTGCGCCGAGTGGACGAGTCGACGCGAACGCAGCGCGGCATGGGCTGGGCGACTCGCGGCATGGGTCGCCGAGGCGAGCGAGTACGCCGGCGAGGCGCTTGCGATCGACGAGGCGAGCGGCGAACTCCGGCGGCACCTTCTCGAGGACTGCCGCGGCCTCGGCGAGGCGCTTCGGGCCTTTTCGAGCCTGCCGGAGCATCTCGACCCGGAGATCGAGGGGGACGTCTGGATCACGCGCGTCCTCGATCGACTTGGCGAGAGCCGCGAAGCACCGTTGCCGGAGTCCGGCGCGATCGAGGCCCTCGGTTGGCTCGAACTCGCCGCGGATCCTGCGCCGTGCATGGTCCTCGTTGGCCTTCACGACGAAGCACGGCCCGGCTCGACCGCCATCGATCCGCTGTTGCCCGAGCGCGTTCGCGAACGCCTCGGCCTTGGTTCGGCGCGGCGGCGAGAAGCCCGCGACGCGGCGATCCCCTCGATGCTCGCGGGTCGATGCGAGCGTCTCGAGGTGATCGTGCCCCTCAGGAATGCCGACGGCGATGCGCTGCTTCCCAGTCGCCTGCTGCTCCATGGGGCCGGCGAGTCGCCGGCGGATCGCGTGATTCGATTCACATCGCCACAGGCGGTGGCTCGACGTGCGATGGCGCCGGCCTCGAGTTCGGGCTTCGCCGTTCCGGTTCCGGATCCGACGCTCGCCCTTCCCGCGCGGCTCTCCGTCACCGCGCTGCGGGTCTATCTCGGCGATCCGCGGCGATTCGAACTCGGCCACGTCGAACGTCTGAAGGAAGTTGCGGAGGCGGCGGGCGAGCTCGATCCCCTGCGGTACGGCACGCTCGCCCACGCGGTGCTCGAGCGGTTCGGAGGCGACCCGGAGTTGCGTCACGAACTCGACCCGAAGCGGCTGCAAGACCGACTCGAGTCGATCCTCGACGACCTCGCCGTCGACTCGTTCGGCAATCGACCCAGAGCGTCGATCCTCGTGCAGATCCGAAACCTCCGCCGTCGACTGCGTCGATTCGCGGAGGCCGAGGCGATGTCTCGGGCGGCGGGCTGGGAGACCCGTCATGTCGAGTTGTCGCTCGATGCGGCGCTTGAACTCGGTCACGAGGAGATCTCGCAGCCGTTCACCGGGCGGATCGATCGCGTCGATCGTCATCGCGAGACGGGAAGACTGCGAGTGCTCGACTACAAGACCGGCGACGAGCCGGCCGATCCGGAAAGGAGTCATCTCGTCGGGCGCGGAACCGGTCGCTGGATCGATCTGCAGTTGCCGCTGTATCGCCATCTGCTCGCGTCGCAGTTGGGCGTTCCCGAGACGTCGATCGAGGTCGGATACGTTCGCCTCGCCCGCTCGGCGACCGCGCCGATCTTCAAGACGATCGAGCGTTGGGGCGAGGAGGTCTACGCCGCGGCGATCGACAAGGCCCGGGAAGTGGTGCGTGCGATTCGCGCCCGCCGATTTCCGATGGCCGATCCGCCTGCACACCCGGATGCCTTCTCGAATCTCCTGCACGAGCCCGTGCTGGCGGCCGAGATCGGCGGGGGGGGCGACTCGTGAGTT
>JBMSXH010000544.1:0-2002 GCA_049425445.1 Phycisphaerales bacterium
TCCTGGTGCTGGCGGCGAAGGCGAAGGCCGCGCTTTCCGGCGATCTCCTCGTCACTCCGGAACACCTGCGGTCGATCGCCTTGCCGGTGCTTCGCCACCGCATCATCACGAACTTCAACGCGGAGGCCGATGGCGTCGGCGTCGACGACGTGATCCGATCGATCCTCGAAGAGATTCCGATCGAGCGCGACGAGGCGTCGCGTCTGCTCGATTCGGCGACCCGTTGAACCAGCAAGGAAGGAACGCCGTGAGCCTCGGGGAGACCCTTCGAGCCGAGCAGTACCTTGCGCCGGAGACGATCGGCCAGCTCGGATCGTTCGAACTGCGGGCCCGGATGATCGCCGAGGGCGTGACGAGCGGCATGCATCGGTCGCCGTACCAGGGCCCGGCGGTCGAGTTCGCCGAGCATCGCTCCTACGTGCCTGGCGACGATCTTCGTCACCTCGACTGGAAGGTCTTCGCCCGCACCGACAAGCTTCATCTCAAGCGGTTCCGACAGGAGACCACGCTCGACCTGATGCTTCTCGTCGACGCCTCGGGTTCCATGGGATACGGATCGCTCGAGGTGAAGTCCGGATGGGGCGGCACCGCAGCCTCGGGATCGAAGCGGCTCTGGACGAAGTTCGATCACGCGGTGGCGGTCGCCGCCGCGCTCTCGTACCTGAGCCTGCAGCAGCGTGATCGGGTCGGACTGGCGACCTACGGGTCGTCGCTTGCGGCCTCGCTTCGACGCCGCAGTTCGCGCGACCAGTGGCGATCGATCGTCAAGGTCCTCTCCAATGAACCTGTCGGCGGCGTGGCCGACCTTCCGCGATCGATCGACCAGGCCCTCGCGCAGAGTCCTGGACGAATGCTGGTCGTCGTGGTCTCCGATCTGCTCGGTCCGGTCGAGTCGCTGCGACAGGCGCTGGCGATCTGCCGGCATCGCCGCCACGACGTCATCCTCCTCCAGACGCTCGATCGCCAGGAACTCCGCTTCTCGCTCGACGAAGCGGCCCCGTTCGTGGGCCTCGAGGGCGAAGCGATGCTCGAAGCCGATCCCCGAGCGATCCGGAGCGACTATCTCGACGCCCTGCGGGGCCATCTCGACGCGGTGCATCGAACCGCGCGGAGCTTCGGCTGCGACCATCTCGTCCTCGACACCCACGAATCGGTAGGGCCAGCGCTGGCGACGCTGCTGGCGCGGCGAGAAGCCCTGCTGAAGGGAGGACGAATCGCGTGATCGGTGATCGATCGCCATGGCGAGGCGTGCTCTCGGCAAGTCGGAAGGGCCGTCGGTGATGGTGACCTTCGCGGCACCGTTGCTGGCGTTCGCGGGACTCGCGGCGGCGATGGCACCGCTTCTGATCCACCTGCTCTGGCGAAGGCGGCGTCAACCGATCGAATGGGCGGCGATGGAGCTGCTCGCACAGGCGATCCGCCGCCGCCGCCGCCGCCTCGAGCTCGAACGACTGCTTCTGCTCGCGGTGCGCATGGCGATCCTGGTCGTCGTGGGGCTTGCGATCTCCCAACCCTTCCTCGCCGGGTCTCCGCAAGCCGCCAACCGTCGGATCTGGATCATCCTCGACGA
Organism: Phycisphaerales bacterium; assembly: GCA_049425445.1. Lineage (GTDB taxonomy): Bacteria > Planctomycetota > Phycisphaerae > Phycisphaerales > SM1A02 > VGXO01. The sequence continues at coordinate 1,571 of JBMSXH010000544.1, forward strand.
CGGCGTCGCGTCGAAGGCACAGCCGAGCGAGGATGGCGTCGAGGAGTTCATCGCTCTGCGAGACGAGGCAGAGCGACTGGTCGATTCGCTTGCGGAAGGGGACGCGGTTGGTCTCGTGATGGCCTCGTGTCCACCACGAGTGCTTGCGGCGATCACCACCGACCTGTCGATCGTTCGAAGCAGGCTGCAGCCGCTCGAATCGACCTCCTCGCCGAGCGATCTTCTCGGTGCGATCGAGGTCGCGCGGGGAGTCGGCGACGACGACGGGGCCACCGACGCGATCGTCGTCCTGAGCCCGCTCCGGGCCGGATCGCTTCCGCCCGAGGATCGCGCGGAGGAGAGTTCACCTTCCCCCGCGAGGATCATCCTTCGCGAACCCGCCGGCTCGCCCGTGGGAGAACGTGAGGCATCGATCCCGGACACCCGGACGTT